>DASYMM010000466.1:0-11389 GCA_036009085.1 Pyrinomonadaceae bacterium
CAATTGACTCTATAGAATCGAGAGCGACCGGCGCGGAGCCGAGCGGAAACAGGCTTTAAATTGCCAATCGAATTTGACCTTGCCGCCGTCTCCTGCCGTTCAACGGATACTCACTTTACGCCTACGCGCTTGCAACTTAAGGGGTTAATAGTGCATCATAGTGGTTGGCAAATTCCTTCTCTCTTGCACAACGGTGATGCGCCCCGCCCAGATAGGCTAACCAGAGCGGCGTTTCGGATGATTCGAGAGTGGGTTGATTTCAACTTAGAAGCGCTCCCTTGAGCACCCGAACGCAAGCCTTCGCTGCCTACCGTTACATCGAAGCCACTTTGATTCGACAGCTTCTCTCAGCGACTCCTGCTCTGACAGGAGAGGTACATCTACATGTCTATGAAACTTTACGTCGGCAACTTGTCGTTCCAAACTTCGAGCGACGACTTGCAGCAATTGTTCGCGCAGGCGGGCACAGTCGAATCAGCTTCAGTGGTTGAGGATCGCGAAACGGGACGCTCACGCGGCTTCGGCTTCGTCGAAATGTCGAGCGCGGAAGAAGGCGCGAAAGCCATCGAGCAGTTCAATGGCAAGGAATTCAACGGTCGCAACCTGACCGTCAACGAAGCGCGCCCGCGTGAAGATCGCGGCGGACGCGGTGGCGGCGGTGGTGGTCGCGGCGGCTACGGCGGCGGCGGCGGTGGCGGCGGTCGTGGTGGTTACGGCGGCGGCGGTGGCGGCAATCGTGGCGGCGGTGGCGGCTACGGTGGCGGCGGCGGCGGTGGCAACCGCGAACCGCGCTGGTAACGTTCCCGGCCACACTCGACCGGTGACTCTTTCAAGCAAAGCGCCTCCGACGATGACCAAAACGCCGCCGGAGGCGCTTCAATTTTTTAGTTAACAACAAGGTGCGCTCCCATTATTGATGGTCGCAGCCGCGCCAAAGGATTTTATGACTTTTTCTCAACTGGGACTCAACGAAGCGCTCACGCGCGCATGCGAGTCTCTCGGATACACCGAACCAACACCAATTCAAGAGCAGGCGATTCCCGTCGTGCTCGGCGGCGCGGATTTAATCGGCTGCGCGGAGACCGGAACGGGCAAGACCGCCGCGTTTCTGCTGCCCGTGATTCAACGCATGTCGGAGCGTCCGCGTCCCGGCATACGCCTGCTCGTCCTCGCGCCGACGCGCGAACTCGCGACGCAGATCGAAGCCAGCTATCGCTCGCTCGTGCCGAAGAAGAACGCGCGCATCGTCACCTTGATCGGCGGCGCAGGCATGGCGCGCCAGAGCGACGCGCTGCGGCGCGGCGTCAGCGTCGTCATCGCCACACCCGGTCGCCTGCTCGACCACATGGAGCGCGGCGCGATTGATTTCTCTTTTGTCGAAACGCTCGTCCTAGACGAAGCCGACCGCATGCTCGACATGGGCTTCTGGCCTGCCATCCGGCGTGTGCTGGCCGCGCTGCCCACCGAACGGCAGACGCTTCTCTTCTCCGCCACGATGTCTTCCGCTATTGAGAAGATCGCGCGCTCGAACATGCGCCAGCCGAAACTCGTGGAAGTCAACCAGCGCGGCGCAGCCGCCACGACGGTTGAACAGACCGCTTACCCGGTGGCGACCGAATCCAAAACCGCGCTCCTCCTCGATCTTTTGGAGCGTGAACGCTTCGAGCGCGTGCTCGTCTTTACACGCACGCGGCGCGGCGCGGAACGCCTCTCGCATATTCTCGAAGCGCGTTCGCACAAAGTTAACCGCATCCACGCCGACCGCACGCAGCCCCAACGCGAAGCAGCCCTGCGCGGCTTCAAAGACGGGCAGACGCGCGTGCTCGTGGCGACAGACATCGCCGCGCGCGGCATTGATGTTGACTCCATCTCGCACGTCATCAATTACGACGTGCCCGCCGCGCCGGAAGATTACGTGCATCGCATCGGTCGCACGGGACGCGCCGGAAACCGTGGACGCGCCATCACGCTCGTCACGCCGGTTGAAGAGTTGAACATGCGCGCCATCGAACGCCTGACCGGACAGGCCATCGAACGCATCCTGTTGCAAGGTTTCGGCGGCATGAAGCCCGCCACGACATCAGGGAACGGGCTCAAGCCGTTTGCCGGAGTCAAACGCGCAGGGTCGAGCGTCGGTCGTCGCTCGTTTCGCCCGCGTCGTTCGAGATAACTCGGGAGTGCGTCCGTTTGGACTTTAGTTTTGCCGGATAACACAGGCCGGCCGGACGAACGCCGCGACAAAAGCGTTCGTCAAGCCGCTGCTAAGAATCGTTAAGTAATCAACATGAACCGCGCTTCTGCACGCTCAAGGGCGACGCGAGAAGCAGCTTGAAAGGTAAGTGCATAAATGGAGAATTCTGTGACGGTCGAGAATGTTGCGAAGGCTGAGAAGATCGAGAAGCGGACGTTCGTGGTCGGCGAGCGCGTGGAGAAGCTCTGTACCAAATGTGAGGTGGAGCGCGGCCACGTCGTCGCGTCCGTCACGAAGCGCGGGCAGGTGTCGCGCGTGACGTGCCCGATTTGCCAGACGCGCAGCACGTTCAAGAGCGGCGTGAAGACCTCCGGCTCGCGCTCGTCGCAAGCGGGCGCGCCTTACGATCCGTCGCGCCAGTATCGCGCGGGACAGACGTTGATGCACCCCTCGTTCGGCCTCGGCGAAGTCACCGCGCTCATCGAGCCGCAGAAAATAGACGTGCTCTTTGCAGACCGCATGCGGCGGATGATTCACGGGCGCGCGCAATAGCGTCGCACGCCGCCGAAATGGCAAGTTGCGTCTGAGTTTGACTAAACGGTAAGACTCGCCGCCGCAGGCGCGGAGCCAAGCCGCTGAGACGCAGAGAATTAGTCATTCAACTCTCTGCGTTAACTCTGCGTTTCTTCTCTGCGCCTCTGCGGTGAAGATTTTAAGTCCGCCCCGATTGCACAGAACATAAAAAGAGACGTGGAGGCCACAAACCTCCGCGTCTCTTTTTTGCCTCTCCTTGCCCCCCAAGAAGAGTTGGTTTGCGCGCACGCTGCGCCGCCGTCCCTTACTTCTTCGTCGCTACGGCGGCGCGCACCGCGACGGCAGCCTGCCCTGTAAGTTGCGAGATCAAATCCTCGCCGTCCGATTTCGCCTTGGCCTTGATCGTGTTGGCGACAACCCCTTCCGCCCCTCGCTGCAAACGATACTCAAGCGTCAACTCGTCTTTCGCTTTTAAAGAACTCGCCGCGCCTCCCTGTCCGCCGCCTGTGGGAGAGACCGCCCCGCTCGCTATCGCGGCAGACTTCTTGAGGAAGCCGCCGAAGCCGCCGCCCCCGCCTTTCTTGTGCGCCACCGTGCTGTAGAGCACAAAATCGCACTCCTTCTGCCGCGCCTCCGACTCAACCGCCGCTTGCCCGCTCGCTTCGAGCGCGACAACCTCGATGGTCGGGTTGTTCAAATTACTCATCAACGCGCCGCGCACCGCTTGAGCGAGCGCAGCCGCGTCAACGTTGTCGCCCGTGAGTCCCGTCTCCGTCTTCGGCACGCCGACGCGCATCACGCCTTCTCTCTTCGCGCCAACCGATGCGTTCAACCGCGCCGCGCCGCCGCTCGTCGCCGCGTTCCCGCCCGCATCATCCGCATCGTTCGCATTGCCGGCCGCAGCCGTCATGGCCGCCGCGCTGTACATCTCGCGCATGTCGTTCACCTGCCTGTAATCGGCGGGCACTTCAAAAAGCGCGCTGTCGAGCACGGCGTTCGTGATCTCCACGACTTCCTGCGTGAAGGTGTAGGACGCTTGCCCCTTGTCGTCGAAGAGCGTCGTCGTGACCGAGACGGGATAGCCGAGTTTCGCGACGCCAATTTGCTTCGTGCGATATTCGTCGCGGCAACCGCCGGGCGGTGTCGGCGGGACGTAGGAATTCGCGGCCATTCCGTAGTCGCAATCGAGCGCAAACTGCGCGTCAATGTACCAGCCGTCAGTCTCCATGCGCGTGCGCGAGACCTGGCAGGCATCCGGCGACGATTCGGTCTGGATGGAAGTCTTGATGCGTCGCGCCGTGTAGCCGAAGATTTTCTTGCGCTCGCCCGTGTCGGTGGAGGTGAAGGTCGAGGTGATGATGCCGCCGCGACGAACCGCCGTCGAGCCTGCGGCGGGCGACGAATTTGCCGCGCTACTCGTTGCCGCGTCCGTTTTCTGGTCGAAGGGCATCACGAAGTAGGTCTTCGTCGGGACGCCGAGTTGGACGTTTCTTCTCAGGTCGCACTGGGTAATCGTCACGGCAGTCTCGTTCTGCTCGGTGCGCTGGCGTTTGCCCTTGATGTAAGTCGTGCCTTCGGAAGTTTGCCCGGCAGCAGTGTTCCGGGTCTTGATCTTCACGTCGGCGCGGGCGGCAGTTGCGCCGCCGATGCAGAGCAGGAGGAGCGCGAGGCTCGCGGTTTGCAGTGATTTTTTCATGTTGACGATAATTCCCTTTTCCTCTGAACTAACGAGAAGCCGAACTCGAAGGAGCGCGCCCCGTTCGGGCTGGCGAGAAATTGTTCGGCTCCTACTATATTACGCGTAACGAAATTGTAAAAAGGATCATCCAAGCATCGCAGTTTTATAGCCTACTGCCACTTCATTTAACTCTCTGCGCGCCCTCTGCGACTTCTCCGCGTCTGCGGCGGTGAATCTTCGTCAAGCAAGCACTCACCGCAGAGGCGCGGAAAAGTCGCAGAGGGCGCGCAGAGAAAATACAGGCGGCGTGGCGGGCGATTTAACCCGAACTTGACGCACAAACAGGGCGCGCGAATTGATAAGCCTCCGGCAGTCGGTTTATACTTGCGCTGCGCACGTAAATTGATAGTGGAAAGCGTTTAGCCACCGATACCGGAAGTTCCCCTGTGACAACACCCGCGCCTCAAGATGTAACCCGTTTGCTCATCCAGTTGACGGATGGCAATCGTACTGTGCTGGACGAACTGCTGCCGCTCGTCTATGGCGAGTTGCGCAGTTTGGCGGCCAACTACCTGCGCCGCGAACGCTCCTCGCACACGCTGCAACCCACGGCCTTAGTCCATGAAGCCTACCTGCGGCTCGTAGATCAAAATCAGGTCAGGTGGCAAAACCGCGCGCACTTTTTCGGCGTCGCCGCGCAGATGATGCGCCGCATCCTCGTGGATCACGCGCGCGGCCACAACGCAGACAAACGCGGCGGCGAAATTCACAAGGTCTCGCTCGACGAGAACATTGACGTGACGGACGAACGCGCGACCGATCTCATCGCCCTCGACGATGCCCTGACGGCTCTCGCGGAGATTGACCCGGACAAAGCCCGCCTCGTCGAACTACGCTTCTTCGGCGGCCTCTCCGTCGAAGAGACGGCGGAAGTCTTAGGCGTCAGCGCGCCCACGGTCAAACGCCAATGGCGCATGGCGAAAGCATGGCTCTACGGACAAGTGCAGAAGCAGTAACCCAAAGACAGTGACAGGTGATCAGTGACGAGTGACAAGTTAAACCCTTAAGAACTTGTCTTGATTCCGGCTCGTCACTCGTCACTCGTCACTCGTCACTATTTTTTATGACCCCCGAACGTTGGAAGCAAGTAGAAGAAGTTTTTCAGGCCGCGCTTGATCTGCCCCGCGATGAACGCCCCAAGTTCATCGGGGAGGCCAGCGCGCACGACGAGGCTTTGCGGCAGCAGGTCGAAGCTCTCGTCGCGCAGTATGAAGCGGCGGGGAATTTCATCGAGGAGCCCGCTTTCGCCGTCGAAGGCTTCAACCCCGGCAGCACGCCTTTCCGCACCACCAAACCCACCGATTTTGAGAACGACCCGATGGCAGGCGCGCGCGTCGGCGCGTACAAGATCGTGCGCGAGATCGGGCGCGGCGGCATGGGCGCGGTCTATCTGGCCGTGCGCGCCGACAGCGAATACCAAAAGCGCGTCGCCATCAAACTCGTCAAGCGCGGCATGGACACCGATTTCATCCTGCGCCGTTTCCGCAACGAGCGACAGATTCTCGCCTCGCTCGATCACACCAACATCGCGCGTCTGCTCGACGGCGGCACGACCGAAACCGGACTGCCCTACTTCGTCATGGAGTACATCGAAGGGCAGCCGCTCTATCGCTACTGCGACAGCGAGAAGCTGACGATCCCCGAACGCCTGCGTCTCTTCGTGCAAATCTGCCACGCCGTCGCCTACGCGCACCAGAATCTCGTCGTCCACCGCGACATCAAACCGTCGAACATCATCATCTGTTCCGACGGCACGCCGAAACTCTTGGACTTCGGCATCGCCAAACTCCTCAACCCCGAACTCTCGCCCGACACCATCACGCCGACGGCGACCGCCATGCGCCTGATGACGCCCGAATACGCTAGCCCCGAACAGGTGCGCGGCGAACAGGCCACGCCCGCCAGCGACATCTACAGCATGGGCGTCTTGCTCTACGAACTCCTGACCGCGCATCGCCCGTATCACTTCCCCTCTCGTTCGCCGCACGAGATCGCGCGCGTCATCTGCGAGGAAGAACCGGAGCACCCGTCGCGCGTCGTCTCCCGCAACGAAGACATCATCCCGCTCGACGTTTCAAGCGGCGGCAGCGAGGCGACGCTCGATTTTATCTGCAAGCTGCGCGGCGGCTCTTTGGACAGCGTGCGCCGCGAACTCGCGGGCGACCTCGACAACATTACCTTGAAGGCTCTACGCAAAGAGCCGGGGCGTCGTTACACTTCGGTCGAACGCCTGCGCGAAGACATCGTGCGGCATCTGGAAGGGCGTCCGGTCTCCGCGCCCTTCGTCTTCCCTTCCGCGACGCCGAAACCTTCGCGCCTCGCGACGGGCGAAGCCGTGACGGGCGAAAAGACGCTCGCCGTGCTGCCCTTCAAAATGCTCAACCTCCGGCAGACGGAAGAGACGGGCGAAAATTATCTCGGCATCGGCTTGGCCGACGCGCTCATCACGCGCCTGTCGAACGTGCGCCGCTTCAGCGTGCGCCCGACGAGTTCCGTCATCCGCTACATTGACGGGCAGGTAGACCCGTTCGCCTCCGGCCACGAACTCGGCGTCGCCTACGTCATTGACGGGCGCATCCAGCGCGCGAGCGACCGCATACGCATCACCGTCCAACTCCTGAACGTCTATGAAGGCACGACGATGTGGGCGGGTCAGTTCGACGAAAAGTTCACGGACGTTTTGAGTCTGGAAGACGCGATCTCGGCGCAGGTTGCGCAGGCGTTAGTGCCGCAGTTGACGGGCGACGAGCGCGAGCAGTTGGCGAAGCGCGGCACCGATAACGCGGAGGCGTTTGAAGTCTACCTGCGCGGTCGTTATCACTGGAACACGTTCAACGAAGAGGGCTTCGCCAAAGCCATCACCTGCTACTACCGCGCCATCGCGCTCGACCCCGACTACGCCGCCGCCTACACAGGCATCGCCGATTACTACAACTGGATCGGCATCTACGGCGTGATGCCGCCCGCCGAGTGCTCCGCCGCCGCGAAGGAAGCAGGCTCTCGCGCGCTTGAACTAGACGAGACGCTGCCGGACGCGCACACGGCCTTCGGCTTCGCCGTCCACACGCACGATCTCAACTGGGAGTCGCCCATCGCGCACTACGAGCGCGCGCTCGAACTCAACCCGCATCACGCCGCCTCCTACCTCTGGCACGGCACGCAACTCGTGATGGAAGGCGACTTCGACGAAGGATTGCCGCTCGTGCGTCGCGCGCTCGAACTCGACCCGCTCACGCTCTTCAACCAGCATATGCTCGCGTTCTGCCTCTACTACGCGCGCCGCTACGACGAAAGCCTCTCCATCTATCGCGAGGTGGTTGAGACTGCGCCGACGCACGGCCTCGGCTATTTCGGTTATAGCTGGACGCTTAGCCAACTCGGCAGGCACGACGAAGCGATTGACGCGGCAGTCAAAGCCATCGAACTCTCCGGCCCTTCGCCCTTCATCACGGCCACGCTCGCCTACGCTTACGCCGCCGCCGGGCGTATGCAGGAAGCCCGCCACGTCCTCGGCGAGTTGGAAGAACTCTCCGCGAAGCGTTACGTCTCGCCCTACTATCGCGCGATTGCCTATTGCACGCTCGGCGATTACGAGCAAGCCTTCACGCTCCTCGAACAGAGTTTCAATGACCGCGAAGCGTGGGTCGTGTGGCTCGGCGTCCAGCCGCAGTTCGACCCGCTGCGCCCCGACGCGCGTTACGACGAGCTTTTGCGCCGGACGAAGAATCCGGGGGTAGCGCGCCTGCGCGGCGAGGCTCTGCCCCCGTCGGGGCGTGCGCAGGGCGCGCTGTTCGGGCAGAGCAACAGCGCGGAACTCGCGCGCCAGCAGAGCGCGGACGGGCGGCATCTCACCGACAACGAAGAAGCGCGCCAACTCTACGTCGCCGGTCGCTACTTCTCCACGCGTCGCACCGCCGAAGGGTTGCGACAGGCCATCGGCAGGTTCGAGCGCGCCGTCGAACTCGATCCGAAGTTCGCAATGGCTTACGCCGAACTCGCCGATTGTTATGCGCTCCTGAACTGGTACGTCGAACCGCCGCCCGCAGGGGCGTTCGAGCAGGCGAAGGCGGCGGCGCAGAAGGCCGTGGAAGCCGACCCGAATCTGGCCGAGGCGCACGCTTCGTTCGGCTACATCAAGCTCCACTACGAGCACGATTGGGCGGGCGCGGAACAGGAGTTTCGCCGCGCCATCGAACTCCGACCGGGCAACGCCTTGGCGCATCGCTGGTACGCCTTCAACCTCTCGGCCATCGGCAGGCACGAAGACGCGATTACGGAGATCAAACGCGCGCGACAGATCGCGCCCGACTCGCCCGTCAACAACACCGCGCTCGCCAACGTCCTCTTCCTCGCGCGTCGCTTCGACGAAGCCATCGCGCAGTGTCATCACGCGCTCGGACTCGACCCCGGCTCGGTCGCCGCGCACGTCATTCTGCGTTGGGCTTACGAGCAGAAGGGCATGCACGAAGACGCGCTCGCCACCTACGAGCAGGAGAGCGTCTTTGCGGGCGACACGCCGACGACGCGCCTGAAAGAGGCACACGTGCTCGCAGCCGGCGGCCGGCGCGACGAAGCCATCGCGCTGCTCCGCGAGTTGCTCGCGCGCCGCGACGAGCAGTGGGTGACATCCTACGAGATCGCCGTCATCTATTCGCTGCTTGACGAACGCGACGAAGCCTTTCACTGGCTCGCGGAGGCCGAGCGCGAACACGCCGTCGGCTTCACGTTCGCGGGCGTTGACCCGCACCTCGACAATCTGCACTCCGACCCGCGCTTCGCCGAAATCCTGCGCCGCACGAACAACCCGCTCGCCGCGCGCTTCGCGGGCGAAGCCGCCAAGCGTGAGGCGCGGAACATCGAACGCAACATTGATCCGCACCTCTCCACCATGCCCACGCTGGAATTTGCGCCGAACGGCAACAAGAAAGCGGCGGAGCAGACGCCGGAACTCGCGCCATCGCCGCCGCGTCGTCGTCTCTCGCGTCGCGCAGTCGGCTTCGCGCTCACCGCCGCGTTCGTCCTGCTCGCCGCCGCCGTCACGGGCGCGCTCTTTTACATGAAGCGCAACGCGAGCAAATCCGTCGCCGCGCTCGCCGGCTCAAACCTCGTGCGGCTCACCACGGAGATCGCGAACGACTGGCATCCCGACTTCTCGCCCGACGGCACGCGCATCGCCTTCGCCAGCAACCGCGACGGCGCAACCGAAATCTACACGATGCGCGCCGACGGCTCCGACGTACGCCGCCTGACCTACAACACCACCGAAGACGACTGCCCCACCTGGTCGCACGACGGCACGAAGATCGCTTTCCAGAGCCGCCGCGACGGGCAGATGGAAGTCTATGTCATGGAAGCGGACGGCAGTAATCAACGCAACCTCTCGAACAATCCCGGCGGCGAGGACACGCGCCCCACCTGGTCGCCCGACGGCACGCGTCTCGCCTACGGCAGCAACACGCTCGACTCGCCGCAGAACTTTGAAATCCACACGATGCGCGCCGACGGCTCGGACAAAGTTAAACTGACCAACAGCCCTTCATTCGACAACGACGCCACCTGGTCGCCCGACGGCACGCGCATCGCTTTCACCAGCGACCGCGATAGCAAGTCTTACGAAGTTTTCGTGATGAACGCCTCGGACGGTTCCGGCCTGCGCAACCTGACGAACCATCCTGGCAACGACGTGAAACCCGCGTGGTCGCCCGACGGCAAATACATCGCCTTCGCGGGCAACCGCCCGAACAAGACTGACTACCCGGCCGTCTATGTCATGGACTCGGACGGCAACAATCAACGCCTCGTTACGGGCGCGCGCACCTTTGACGACGAACCCGCGTGGTCGGCGGATAGCCGCCGCGTCGCTTTCCAGACACAGCGCGACGGTAATTTTGAAATTTATCTCGCAGACGCTTTCCCGGCCTCAGACGCGGGCGCGGGCGGCGGAACGACGCGCGACGGGCGCAAGATGCGCTCGCTCGCAGTGCTGCCCTTCAAGACCGTCGGCGCGGAAGGCGACGAGCAATATCTCGGCGTCGGCATTGCCGACGAGTTGACGAACAAGCTCGGCGAGTTGGATCAAATCACCCTGCGCACGGCGAGCGCGTTGCGTCGCTATCTGGGAACGGACAAGAGCGCGGTCGAGGTGGGACGCGAACTGAAAGTCGAATACGTGCTCTCGGGCTGGGTCGAGCGCGTGGGCAATCGCGTGCAGACTTCGCTCGAACTCATTGACGTGGAAAGCGGGCGCGTGCTCTGGGCGGAGAAGTTCAACGAGCGTTTCACCGACATCTCGACTTTGCAAAACTCGATCTCGGCGCGCGTCGTGCGCGCGCTCAGTCTCGAACTGACGAGCGACGAGCAGCGTCGTCTCGCCAAGCACTACACCGAAGACAGCGAAGCACAACAGCTTTATCTCGCCGGACGCTATCACTGGGGTAAGCGCACACCTGAAGGTTTGCGCATGGCGATCTCAAATTTCGAGCAGGCCATCGCCAAAGACTCGCGCTTCGCGCTCGCCTACGCGGGTCTGGCAGATTGCTACGCGCTCCAGAACTGGTATCTCGAACCGCCGCCCCCGGATGCTTTCGCGCGCGCCAAGGAAGCGGCTGAACGCGCCGTCGCGCTCGACGATTCGCTGGCCGAAGCGCACGTCTCGCTCGCCTTCGTCAAGTTTCATTACGACCGGGATTTGCAGGGCGCGGAAGCGGAGTTTCGCCGCGCCATCAACTCCAACCCGAACTACCCGACCGCGCACCACTGGTACGCCTTCAACCTCTCCGTCATGGAGCGGCACGACGAGGCTCTGCTTGAAATCAAGCGCGCCGAAGAACTCGACCCGCGCTCGGCAGTGATCAGCACGGCGGTCGCCAACATTCTCTTCCACGCGCGGCGGTACGATGAAGCCATCGAACAGTGTCGCAAAGCTC
>DASYMM010000467.1:0-14313 GCA_036009085.1 Pyrinomonadaceae bacterium
TAATGAATAAAAGAAGATTTTTGCTGTTGGCCTTCGTGGTCTTTGTATCAATGACGGCCAGCGGGTGTGGCTACAATACACTGCAATCGAAGCAACAGAACGTCAAAGCCAAGTGGGCTGACATTGAGAACCAGCTCCAACGTCGCGCAGACTTGATTCCAAACTTGTTTGAGGCGGCGAAGGCCGCAGGCGTGCAGGAGCAACAGGTCTTCGGCGACATCGCCGCCGCGCGCGCACAGTTGCTCGGCGCGAAGAACGAAGCGCCGCAGGGCGAGGGCGGAGACAAATCGCCGGAGCAGAAAGAGAAGATCATCGCCGCCAACAACAGTTTCGGCGGCACCATCGGACGTTTGCTCTCGCTCGTCGAAAACTATCCGACCTTGAAGTCGAACGAAAACTTCCTGCGCTTCCAGGATTCGCTGGAAGGCACGGAGAATCGCATCGCCACTTCGCGCAAGGACTACAACGACTCGGTGCAGGATTACAACACGACGCGCGGCAGTTTCCCGACCGTCCTCTCGGCCAAGCTGTACGGCTTCAAAGAAGAGCCTTACTTCAAGGCCGAGGAAGGCGCGCGTCAGGCTCCGACGATCAACGCCGAAACGTTACGCAAGAAATAGCGAACCGCAGCACACGACGTTTCGCGCAAAACAAAGAGAGGCCGCAAGCAAATGCTTGCGGCCTCTCCCTTTTGCAACTCAATCTAGGAAAAGCAGGAAAGGCGAAACCACGAAACAACACGAACACACACGAAATTCGGTTCGTGTGTGTTCGTGTTATTTCGTGGTTCAACTCTTTCGTATTTGTAAAAGCGGGCGAATATCAGAAGCCGCGCGAACTGCACATGCCGCAATGGTCGCAGGGCTTGCCGCCCGGCTCGACGTTGCACACCTTCTCGCGCTCGAAGAACTCCACCAACTCCGAGACGGCTTCGTCAATGCCGAAACGCTCCTCGCTCGGATGCACCGCCGGAACATACGTGCCGCTCAACCAGTGCGACGGGTTGCTGTTCGTTTGCGCCGTCGCGCGATCATGTTGCCGCGCGTGCGCGTCCGGCGTCGCCTGTTGATTGGGCGCGTGGTGCTCGTGTTGGTGTTCGTGTTGACGTGCGGCGCGTTCGGTCTGGCGCGGCGCGTTGGTGGTGACGTGCGATTCGATCTGCGTAAGTCGCTGCCCGATCTCGGAGAGTCCGGCGCGAAGCGCGGCGAGCTCGTCGCCGACGTTCGCAGCGACGGCATCTCTCCCCTCAGGAGACGCGGGACTTTCACGCCCGCCGTCCTGTGCGAGACGACTGGCGATGCGCTCGGCCAACGAGCGAACCGGGTCTTGCTCTTTCGCGCTCAACGCCCCTCTCCTTTGGTCTCTTCCGCCGCGAGCAAATCTATGTAATCCACCACGCCCACGATGGCCGAATCAATCGCCGCGCCAGCCTCTTTCGTCGCCGCCGTGGATGCGCCCCAACCTTCCTGCACGATGAGCACCGTGTCGCCCACGCCGGAGTCAACCGAATCGAGCGCGATGAGCGTCGCGCCCGTCTCCTCGCCTTCGAGGGTCAACGGCTGGCACAGCATGACGCGCGCATTCTGGTAACGCTCGTTCTTCTGCGTCGCCACCACGTTTCCGATCACGCGCGCGAGAATCATTTTCCGGCGTCCCCCTGCGGCGTCACATGCTTGTCCGAATCAACGATGGCGATGATCGTGCAATCGGTCGGCGTATCTTCACGACGAAACGGAAAGCTCGCTTCCTTCCCCCTGCACCAGATGACCAACTCCCCGAAGCCCGCGCCAATCGCATCGAGCGCGACGAGCGGCGACCCTTGCGGGCGAAGCCGCGCGTCGAGCGATTGAATCACGAGCAGCTTGCGCCCTTCCAGAGAATCGTTCTTCACCGTCGCCACGACCGTCCCGATAACACGCGCAAGTTGCATAGGAGCTATCAGCTATCAGCCGTCGGCCATCAGCAAAATCATAAAGCAGACCATCCAACGCCAGCTCGCGTTCCGCCCGCGTTTAGCTAACCGCTGATGGTTGATAGCTGACGGCTCTTAATCATTGACGAAATCCACCGTGTCTATCACGCCGACGATGGCCGCGTCCACGGGCGAATCCTTCATGCCTTCGGCCAGACGCGCGCTCGAACCGGCGACCACCAGCACGCGCTCGTGAAAGCCCGCACCCACCGTATCCACGGCCACCGTGTAGCCGCTCGCCTCCGTGCCGTCCAAATTCAACGGACGCACGATCAAGAGTTTCTTGCCCCGCAGCCGCTCATCCTTCTGCGTGGAGACGACCGTGCCGAGTATGCGCGCAATTATCATAAGAAGACGGTGACGAGTGACAGGTGACGAGCGACGAGCAAGGAACAAGACAAGTTGAAAGACAGGAATGCTGCTTTAACTTGTCACCTGTCACTCGTCACTGTCACTGTCCTAGTTGTTGCCGATGGGCAGCGCGTCGTCGACGCTGCCGTGCGGGCGCGGGATGACGTGGACGCTGACGAGTTCGCCGACGCGACGCGCGGCTGCCGCGCCCGCGTCCGTCGCGGCTTTGACCGCCGCCACGTCGCCGCGCACGATTGCCGTCACAAATCCCGCGCCGATCTTTTCATAACCGACGAGCGTGACGTTGGCGGCCTTCACCATCGCGTCCGCCGCTTCGATCATCGCCACGAGACCTTTCGTCTCGACCATTCCCAGTGCTTCCTGTGCCATTGGCTTGTTGCTCCTTAGAATTTAATCCGCCTGCTAATTGTGAAAACTCATTTTTGCACGCCCTGCCCGTTGCGCTGCAAATCGCCGAAGACGAAAGTGTGCTTGCCCTTGTCCGCGATCTTCGTGATCGTTTCGAGCAGTTGGAAGAACTTGATGTTCTCGTCGTCCTTCATCAACTCGGCTGCGTTTTTAAGCGCACGCGCCGTCGCCACGGTCGTCCGCGCGTTTTCCAGATCGGCCTTCGCGCGAATCTTAGCCTCCAGATGGCGCGCGAACAAATCCTGAATCGTCTTCGGGAACGTCACGTCGCGCAGCATCAGGCGCACGAGTTCCAAACCGTAGTCGGCCAACTCGCGCCGCAGAGTTTCCGGCACGACGTTCAAGAGTTCCTCGCGCCGGTCGTTCAAGTCCTCGCTTGCGACTTTGGAGATCAAGTCGCGCAGGTAAACTTGCGTCAGGTTGTGCAGCAGTTCTTCCGCCTCAAGAGCTTCCGTGGAATGCCTGCGCACTTCAAAGCGCGCCATGTATTTGTCCGGGTCGCCGATGCGATACTCGATGAAATACGAGAAGCGCAGGGCGATGTTGTCCTCGGTCAAGACTTCCTGATTGACGACGTTATGAATCTTCGTTGTGGTCGGCAGCAGGGTAACGTGCATCTCTTCGAGCGGGTCGAAGAAACGATAGATGCCCGGCTCCAGTTTCACGTCGAAGCGGTTCTTGCGAAACAGGTAACCGACGTAACTCGGGGGCACGGAAAATTTACGCGGCAATAACTTCATCACGTTTGAAATTTTAACCGACCGAAGGAGGCGCGGACACCGCACGCCGAGGAAAACCGATTGAGTCGCGGCTCAATCTGAGCCACGCCGGTATCCTCGGTTTTGCAGATCGGCGGACGGCTTACGCTTTTCAGCGTCGTCCACGCTCCTTCAGCCGGTTTGTTGGTAGTTGCTTCCACAGCATAGTTAGGGAGTCGAACCCCAATGGGCTTGTTCCCCGCAATACCCTGTAACCGATTGAACAAGCCCAAAGTTGTTACAGGTGGCGGTTATCGTCAAAACTTTTCGCGCGCGATGATTCTTTCGCGCATCACTACGCGCTCACTAATTCTTCAAGTTTACGGCCTGACTCAATAGCTCGACCAAATCTTCGCGCGTCAGAGAAATTTTGCCCGCGCCGTTTGTCCCTGCGTTCGTCGCGCCGTTTGACGCCGCGCGCGGCGCAGCCATCTTGCCCACACCGTCGCCGGACGCGCAAGTGATCTGCGTCTCGTGCAGGTAGCCGCATGATTGACAGCGAGCGCGCTCATCCAGGTAACCGGCCTTCTCGCGCACATTGATCAACTTCTCAATCGCGTCGGGCGGGAGATTGCTCGCGCCGCCGAGCGCGCGTGCGAGGATGGCGATCTTGGCCGTGTGTTCCAGAGTTTCCAGACGGTCGAACGCCTGCCACACGTCTTCGCCGTAAGCGACCGCGCCATGGTTCGCCATCAAGAGCGCGTTGTGATGCTTGACGAGCGGGAGCATCGCTTCCGTCAACTCGTCCGTCGAAGGCGTGCCGTACTCGGCGAGCGGCACGCAGCCGAGCGTTAAAATCACTTCCGACAGGATCGGTTGATCAATCGCCAGCCCCGCGACGGCGAAGGCCGAACCGTGCGGCGGGTGCGCGTGGCAGACCGCTTTGATCTCCGGCCGCTCGCGATAGATCAAGAGGTGCATCGCGAGTTCGCTCGAAGCCTTGCGTTCGTTCAAGGGCTTGCCTTCGATGTCGGTCAGGGCGAGCGAGTCTTCGGTCATGCGTCCCTTGTTGGTCTGCGTGGGCGTCGCAAGGATGCGCCCGTCGTCCAGACGCACGCTCACGTTGCCGTCCGAAGAGACGACATAACTGCGCTCGTACATCAACTGGCCGACGCGCACGATCTCGCGCCGCGCTGTTCGTTCATCCATTATTAAGACTCACGGCGATTGCTGAGCGTCCTCTAACTTTTCCACTCGCACACGCACCTGAAATATATCGGCGAGCAACGATCTGAATTGCCGGTTCAAATTGCTTAACTCCGACTCAATATTCGTCAAACGCTCCAACACACCCTCCCAAATCGGGCGCGTCTCACGTAGCCGCGCATCAACTTTCTCTTCGAGCGAACTTAAGCGCGCATCAAGCGAGAGCGCACGGGTGTGCACTTGTGTAAGCATCTCGCGTTGTTCGCCTAGTTCCCGCTTGACGGCGGCAAAGTCTGTCCTCATTGCCGCGAACTCGGCGAGCACGCGTTGTTCAAAAGAGTCTGGTAAATTTTGGGTCAAGTCTTCGCTCATGGCAGTTCCTTTCCGCGCCGCGCTAAAGCTCCGTCTCTTCGCGTTGCATGAGTTCTTCAAAGGGCAGAACTTTGCGCGGGTTCGTCGTGCTGGAGGCGGACGGGCGGGCGAGGAAATAAGAGAGCGATTCCAAAGAGATCGTCAAGTCAACCGTCTTCAACTTTACGCCGGGACGCGCGTGCAGGCGCGCGGGCGCGAAGTTCAGCACGGCCTTGACGCCTGCCGACATCACTTGATTCAAAACCTTCTGCGCGGCGCGCGCGGGCACGGCGATCACGGCCACGTCTATACGCTCGGCGCGCACCACGCGCGCGATCTGGCGCACGTCGTAAATGGCAATGCGTTTGTCGCCGACGGCGTGCCCGATGAGTTCCCGGTCGTTGTCGAAGAGCGCGACGACGGCGAAGTTCGAGGCGGTGAAGCCGTTGTAGTTGGCGAGCGCGGTGCCGAGATGTCCCGCGCCGACGATGCCGACGCGACGCTCGGTGTCTAATCCGAGAATCTTCGTGATGTGCGCGCGCAGGTCGTCAACCGTGTAGCCGACGCCGCGCGTGCCGAACTCGCCGAAGTAGGCGAGGTCTTTTCTAATCTGCGCCGAGTTGAGATTGAAGTCTTCTGCGAGCGAGCGCGAGGAGACGGTCTTGATGCCGGCGGCGGCCAGTTTGTTCAGGCAACGCAGGTAGACGCTCAGGCGGTTTGTCGTCAGTTCAGAAATTTTCTCCGACTTCATCGCGTTTCTTCTCTTCCCTCGCCTGCCAGTATAACGAAAGAGAGTGACAAGTGACGAGTGACGGGTGACGAGATGGAGAAGACAGTGACAAGTGACGAGTGACGAGTTAAAAGACTTTCTCCGAGTTCCCTTTGTGCCTTCGTGTCTTCGTCGTGAATGCCGGGCTAACTAACATTCACGACGAAGACACGAAGGCATAAAGGGGCTATGAAGAAAAGAAAGTCTCCTGCGTTGCCGCCCGCGCGTGGTTCAACTACAATCTTCGGGCACACAGAGACGCTCCCGAAATCTCTTCTCTCGGCAGAAATAAGAACTTAGAATGATCGCACATTTATCAGGAAAGCTACTCGCAAAACAGGCCACGAGTGTGATTTTGGATGTCGGCGGCGTCGGCTACGAAGTGACCATTCCGGTCAGCATTTTCTACGACATGGAGGAGCCGGGCGCGCAGATCGCTCTGCGCATCTACACGCACGTCCGCGAAGATGCCCTCCAACTGTTCGGCTTCAAAACCGCGCGCGAACGCGAACTCTTTACGCTCCTCATCTCCGTCAGCGGCATCGGCCCCAAGTCGGGCATCGCCATGCTCTCCGGCATGAACGCGGACGAGATCATCAGCGCGATTCGTTCCAACAATCTCGCGCGCCTGACTTCGATCCCCGGCCTCGGCAAGAAGACCGCCGAACGCCTCGTCATCGAACTCCGCGACAAGATGACGACGCTCTCGCACCCCGCGCTCGAAGAACAACTCGCGGCGCAAAAAGCGGGGGCGGCTCCGAGCGAAGACACTGTGCGCGAAGACACGCTCTCCGCGCTCATCAATCTCGGCTACCAGCGCGCGGCGGCGGAGAAAGTCGTCAATCAGGCGCTGCACGAAGGCGGCGAACTCTCCGTCGAACTGCTCCTGCGCCGCAGTTTGAAATCTCTCTCGAAGGGATGAACAGAACAGAGGTCAGAGGTTAGAGATCAGTTAAAACAAAACTGAATTTTTTACTAACCGCTGACCTCTCACCTCTGACCTCCGCTTTTATGTCTGAAGAACTCGAACCAGCCAGCGTCCGCATTTCCGCGCCGACGGATGAGGAGTCGCAGTTTGAGTTATCTCTGCGTCCGGCGCGGCTCGCGGAGTACATCGGGCAGCGCAAGGCGACGGAGAATCTACGCATCTTCATCCGCGCGGCGACGATGCGGCGCGAGGCGTTGGATCACGTCCTCTTGACGGGGCCGCCCGGCCTGGGCAAGACGACGCTCGCCAACATCATCGCCAACGAGATGGGCGCGGAAGTGCGTTCGACCGCAGGCCCCGTCATCGAAAGGGCGGGCGACCTCGCCGCGCTCCTGACCAACTTGCAGGAAGGCGACGTGCTTTTCATAGACGAAATTCATCGTCTCAACCCTGCCATCGAAGAAGTGCTCTACCCGGCGATGGAGGATTACCAACTCGACCTCATGATCGGACAGGGCACGGCGGCGCGCTCAATTAAATTGGACTTGCCGAAGTTCACCTTAGTCGGCGCGACGACGCGCGCCGGACTCATCACCGCCCCCTTGCGTGGTCGCTTCGGCATCGTCTTTCATCTGGATTTTTACAAGCCCGACGAACTGGAACTGATCGTGCGCCGCTCTGCTGACATCCTCGGCACGGAGATTGACGAAGGCGGCGCGAAGGAGATCGCGCGGCGCGCACGCGGCACACCGCGCATCGCCAATCGCCTTTTGCGCCGCGTGCGCGACTTCGCGGAGGTGGATTACGAGGGGCACATTACGGAAGAGGTCGCGAGCGACGCGCTTAACCGGATGGAGGTTGACACGTTCGGGCTGGACGAAGTTGACCGGAAACTTCTGTTGACGATCATCGAAAAATTCAGCGGCGGCCCCGTCGGTCTCGGCACCATCTCGGCTTCGGTGCACGAGGAGAAAGATTCCATCGAAGAGATCATCGAGCCTTACCTGATCCAGATCGGCTTTCTCAATCGCACGCCGCGCGGTCGCATGGCGACGCGGCTCGCCTACGAGCACTTCGGTTTGAGTCCCATGCCATCGAGTCGGGGGCTGTTCGGCGTGTAGTTTATATGAAGTGGTCTTCCTTCACCCGTCATCGTTTCGGCGTGCGCAATGCCGCGCCGTGGCTGAGCATCTTCGGCCACTCGTTTCATCAATTTCACGAAAACGATCTGTTCACGCCCGCCGCCGCGATGAGCTACTTCGGGCTGCTCACGCTCTTCCCGATGCTGCTCGTCCTGCTGGCCTTGAGCAACTATTTCGACGTGGGCAGCGAGATGCTCACACGCGCCGTCGAAGCCTATCCCGGCTCGCGCGATTTTCTGCGAGCGACCGTGCGCTCGTTGGAGAACGTCAGCACGAGCGTCATCATCACGTGCATCATCGTCACGCTCTGGGCTGGCTCCTGGGTCTTTAGCGTGATGGAGCGCGCGATCAATCGCCTGTGGGGCACGAAGCCGCGCGCCTTTCTGCACGGGCGCGGTTTGACGCTCGGCATGATGGGCGGCGTCGGCGTGCTGCTCATCGTCTCGATCATCATCACTTACACGCTCGTCGCGCTCAAGGAACTGGCCGAGCGGCTTCCCCTGCGCGTGCTGCAACGCGTGCCGATTTTGTCGCTCGTGGGCAACGCTTTCTGGCAACTCATCTTCGCGCTCGTGAGCATCGCCGTGACGGTCGCGCTCTTTACGCTCGTCTATCGTTTCATGCCGAGCGGGCGCGTCGAGTTGCGCGATTCGATCCCCGGCGCGGTCGTGGCGGGACTCTTGTGGGAAGCGGCGAAGTTTATCTTCGCGTCGAGTCTGCACTATTTTCATTACGATCAGATTTACGGCTCGGTGGGCGCGGTCGTCGCGGTGTTGACGTGGAGCTACGTGTCGAGTTTGATCCTGCTCTTCGGCGCGCAACTCTCCGTCGTCTTTCACCAGGAACACTCCGCCGCGCACCCGGAACTCGCAACCACCGTCCCGCCCGACGACGTGCAGACGCCCGCCGTGCCGCAGGCATAAGACAAGGGGAAAGGGGAAGGGTTAAAAGAAAAACAGGTCTTAGAACACCTAACAAAAGTATGTAAGGACGAACATGCACAAAAGAACACTAATCAAGTTCGTGTTGTTTCGTGTGTGTTCGTGGTTCAATTCTTTGCTTGCATGAAGTTTTGTTAATCGCTCTGAGTCGCAACAGCTTGAGCTGCTTTTAATTCCTTCCTTTCCCCTTTACCCCTTCCCCTTTCCCCTTATTTTTATGTTGATTTCCGATTTCGACTACGAACTGCCCGAAGAGTTGATCGCGCAAGCCCCGCTCGCCGAGCGCGACGCTTCGCGCCTGCTCGTGCTGGATCGCGCGCGTGCGTCCTGGCGCGACGGTGTCTTCTCCGAACTGCCTGCGGAGTTGCGCGCGGGCGATCATCTGGTCGTCAACAACACGCGCGTTTTTCCGGCGCGGCTCGTCGGGCGGCGCGAGCCTTCGGGCGGGCAGGTCGAACTGTTTCTCTTGGCGGAGCGTGAGCCGCTGGTGTGGGATGCGCTCGCGCGTCCGGCGCGCAGGCTCGCGCGCGGGCAGCAGGTCTCTTTCGGCGAAGGCCGCTTGCGCGCCGAAATCATCTCAGCGCGTGACGACGGCCAACGCACCGTCCGCTTCGACTGTGCGGGAGATTTCCACGCGCTGCTCGAAGAGATCGGTCAAGTGCCGCTCCCGCCCTACATCAAGCGCGCGGACGCTGCGGGCGCACCCGACGCCTCGCAACAGCGCGACGCAGACCGCGAACGCTACCAAACCATCTACGCCGAACGTCGCGGCGCAATCGCCGCCCCGACCGCCGGACTGCATTTCACGCCGCGCGTCCTCGAAGCATTGCGCGCGCGCGGCGTCTCCCTGTCGGAGATCACTCTGCATGTCGGCTACGGCACATTTGCGCCCGTGCGCGTGAGCGATTTAAGCGAGCACGCGGTTGCCGCAGAGCGTTACGAGATCACAGAGGAGGCCGCCGCGACGCTGAACGATGCGCGCACGGGCGGGCGGCGCATCGTCGCCGTCGGCACAACCACAGTGCGCGCGCTCGAATCCGCCACAGATGATCGCACCGGACGCCTCACGCCCGGCGCAGCGCACGCGACGCTCACCATCACGCCCGGCTATAAGTTCAAGTTCATTGACGCGCTCGTCACTAATTTCCACCTCCCGCGCTCCTCCCTGCTCGTCCTCGTCGCCTCCTTCGCCGGACGCGAACTCACCCTCGCAGCCTACCGTCACGCCGTCGCCGCACGCTACCGCTTCTACAGCTACGGCGATTGCATGCTCATCACTTAAGAACAGTGACGAGTGACGAGTGACAAGTGACAAGCGAAAACAGTTGACGAGTGCCAAGAACAGTGACGAGTGACAAGTGACGAGTGACAAGATAAAATCCAAATTGTTAGTTGCGAGGTTTCGCTCCTAACTTGTCACTCGTCACTCGTCACTGATTTCTTATGGCAGTGTTGAAGAAAATTCGTTCCCGATTGTTTGCGCCGCCGAAGGGGGCGTCCGCGAATGGCGAGGAGGCGCAAGGGGATAACCACGCCGGGGCGGCGACGGTCGCGCCGGACGCACCTCTGACGCCCGAAGAGCGTTACGACATCCGCCCGCTGACCATCTCACAGCTCGACGAATGCTGGCGACTCGACCAACGCTGCTTCGTGGACGGCGAAGCCTACAGCCGCGACACCTTCGAGTATCTTTTAACTTCGCCCGAATCGGTCGCCTATCGCGCCGTCACGCCCGACGGGCTGATGATCGGTTTCATCGTCGGGCTGGTCGAACCGCAGAACACCGGTCACATCACGACGCTCGGCGTCGCACCCGAACACCGCCGTCGCGGCATCGCCGCACAGATGCTCGTCAAGGTGGAAGAGAATTTCCGACGCCGCCACGTCCGCACCATTCGCCTCGAAGTCCGCTCCGTCAACAGCGGCGCACAAAACCTCTACCGCAACCTCGGCTACACCGTC
This sequence comes from Pyrinomonadaceae bacterium, assembly GCA_036009085.1. Classification (GTDB taxonomy): domain Bacteria; phylum Acidobacteriota; class Blastocatellia; order Pyrinomonadales; family Pyrinomonadaceae; genus JAIVJZ01. Next base: position 10,750 of record DASYMM010000467.1, read on the forward strand.
ACCCAACGCCTCCCACGCTACTACTCCAACGGCGGCGACGGCCTCCTCATGATTAAGTCGGTCGAATAAACTCGCCTGCGAAAGTTTATCTCTCCAACAATCAAAGCGCAGAATTTTCGAGTCTCAGCCTGTGGCCGCGCGGCAAGAGACTGTGTCGCGGGGTTGTCTCTCGTTTGCTGGAACTTTGTCTTCGTTCGAGCGTCTAAACAGATGAAGCCAAACCTGTGCCGCGACGGGTGAAGGGCGTCTTCAGGCGCGCCCCGAGAGGATACGAATTTGTCCGACATGGATGGGACGTTTCCGGCGGTAACAGGTAGTTCGGCGCACCATTTGAGGAGGCATCTATGAAGAGGCAAACGCTCGCCATGATCATCGGCGCGATCACTCTGATTGCCGGGGTTGTGCTGGCAAAGTTCACGTCGCTCATCCCGTCTACCGACACTCGTTTGGAAGTCTCAACGGCGAACGGGCAACAAAATTTACAACTCGGCGATTACAGAATCTCCGGGCCTTACCGGCATGAAAATCTCACGGTCTTTCTCATTCACGGAGAAGATCGTCTGAACACGGACGCGCTCGTCACGCTCGAAGAGGCTCTGGCGCAGAAGCATGTCGTCGTGTATGAGACGAGCGATGTTAACGAACTTGCCATCGAAAACGTTTCGGCAAACCGGGAAATCTTCGTGCAGGCGGGAGACATCGTGAAGGGCGGAAGACAGGATCGCGCGTTGGCCGTGGATGTCGTCGTCGAACCGCGTTCGGGCAAGTTGCCGATTGACGCTTTCTGTGTGGAGCACGGCAGATGGAGTCAACGCGGGGCGGAGACGGCCAACGCCTTCACGATGTCAGAGATGATGATCGCCACCAAAGATTTGAAGATGGCGGCGAAGGTCAGTCAGTCGCAGAGTCAGGTTTGGGAGAAAGTTGACGAAGCGCAGCAGAAGTTGAGCCGGAGCGTCGCTGCCGATGTAAGAGCGGAAGGTTCCGCGTCGAGTCTCCAGCTAAGTCTCGAACACGAGAAAGTGCGGGAGACGGCTGATGCTTACATCGAGAAACTTTCCGGCATCGTCCAAGGGCAGACGGACATCATCGGCTACGCCTTCGCGATCAACGGGAAACTCAACAGCGCGGATGTCTATGCTTCAAACTCGCTGTTCAATAAACTCTGGCCGAAACTGCTGAAGGCGAGCGCGATTGAAGCGACTGCCGAAACGTTGGCGGGCGCACGTGTCGAGCCGGTCGCGATTGAGCAGGTGGCGGAGTTTCTGGCGCGGGCTGAACAGGGCGCGCAGGTGTCCGAGCGGCAAGTCACCGAACGGATCAGGATGGTTATGAGAGAGGGCGAGCAGCACGTTCTTTCAGAGACGCGCGATCTCAAGCACGAGGGGCGATGGCTACACAGAAACTATCTCGCGAAGTAGGACGAGCGGTGAAAAATAACAGGCGATGATCGCGTCAAAGCCGACGCAGGGATCGCGCTTGATGAATAAACTAAAGAGGCGACGGAGTTGAAATCTCCGTCGCCTCTTTGTTTCTGACGGACGCGCCGCCGTGTTAGGGGACGGTCGGGGCGGAGGCGAAGGCCAAGTCGGAGATGAGGACTGCGCCCTGCCCGGTCTGGTCGAAGATGAATTTGACGGAGCGTATGTCCGAGAGGTTGACGCCGTTGAAGGACGCGAGCGGGATGCGCGCGGTGTTCAGGAGAACTTTCGGCACGGGGCCGACGGTTCCCGGCGGGTAGAAGAGCGCGGTGGACACGTCGCCGACGCGCACGGTTGCGGTCGCGCCCGCGCCGTCGGTTAAGACGACGCTGAAGTTCTGCGCGGTGTTCGCGGGGTTGCGCAGGTCGTTGTAGTTGACGCTGACGCGGAACTGTAGAGCCTGGAAGCCGCTGACGTTGCGCGCGCCGAGCGGGAGATCGTTCGTGTAGGTTGAGCCGAAGGCGTTCCAGCCGGTGCGGAGTTGGCTCAGGCCGCGTGCGGTTGAACGCGCGCTGACGGTGGTGTGCGGCTGGCGCGCGGTGGATTGCGTCGCGGGCAGACAGTGTTGCGGTTGCGGAGACGCGCCGCCGCACAGGTCGTGCGGGGTGAGTCCGCTTTGCGTCGTCGCGCCGCCCAGGGTGTTCGTCGTCAGGTTTGTCGAAGTGAGCAGGCGGTTCACGTCGCGGCGTTTCGTTGCCACGTCGGGCGCGTGATAGGAGACGTGGAGGTTGGTGGTTTGCGCGGAGGCGGGGGGCGGCGCTTCGCCCGTCAGGATCGGGAGGAACTGCGACTCGCCGCCGACATAGACGCGCATGAAGGCCGAGAGATAAGCCAGCCCCGTGCCGCGTTGCTGCGCGCTCGTGAGACGCTTGTTGCCCGCGACCGTGCCGCAATGGCCGTCAACCGAGCCGCCCGTCACGAAAGTCCAATCGTCGCCGGTTCCGGCGGCGAACATGCCGGGCGTCCAGACTGTGTTGTAGTAGTTGTGGTTCGCGCCCATCACCTGAACGGTGTGCTTCGCGCCTGTGTCGCCCGCGACGTTGTAGCGCGCGTCGTCGTAGAAATGCACGCCCTGATTATCGCTCACGTCGCCGTCGCAATAAGGCAGGATAACTTCGAGCGCGGCGTTGTTGACGACCGGGCGGTTGAAGTCAACGGGCGCGAGCGGGAGCACAGCCTTGACCGTGTAAGGCGAGCCGAGCGAGGCGTTATAGACGTAATGCTTGACGACGCCTTCGCCGCCGCGCGAGTGTCCCATCGTGCCGACTTTCGAGAGGTTGAGTTTGCCGACGAACTTCGTGCCGAAGGGAGCCGCGCCCGTCGTGTTGAAGGTGTTCAGGCGTCCGAGGTGGTGCTGGATGAGTTCGGCGCGTGCCTGCATGCCGAGGTCGGTCACGTTGTTGTCGTAGGCGTTGATGCCGTTTGCGCTGACGGAGACGACGATGTAGCCGTTGCTCGCCAAGTTTTGGGCGATGTAGTCGTAGCCTTGAAAACTCGGGATCGGTTGTTCGTTCGACAGGCAAGGCCAGCGCAGCGTGGCGGTCGTGTTGCGGTAACAGGTGGCGTGGCGTCCGTGCATGAAAATGATGACGGGGTAAGGGCCGTTGCCGAGCGTGGTCGGGTAGTGGATGGAGGCGCGCACTTCGACCGAGATCGGAAAGCCGACGGGTCGGAAAACAGAGTTGCCGTAGTTGTACTCTTCACGTGTGACGGCGACGCTGGGGTTGGCCGTGCCGGGGTCCGGGGTCTGCGCCTGCGCGCTGTTCGCGCCCGCGAGGCTGATGAACATAAGGAAAGCAAAAGCGATGAGGTGATTGATCCGTGAGAATTTCATTATTACTGGTTACCTCCCTTGGCTGCTCCGCCGAGCTTCAATTTCTCCGGCAACGGCGCGCGGTCTTCCTTGTTCTTCTTGTCGCCGTAGGAGAGATAGATCGTCGCGCCTTCCGTGAGCGCGGCTTCGTCGTAGGTGATGACGGTGATCTCCGTGAGGTCTTCGCTCTCGATGCCGTAGCCGATGGCCGTGTCGTCTAACCAGATGACGGCGGGCATGGCGCGGACGGGAAACGCTTCGCCTTTGATC
>DASYMM010000468.1:0-4210 GCA_036009085.1 Pyrinomonadaceae bacterium
CAGTCAACCTTCTTTCTCGTCCTCGAACGCCAGAACGCATACGCCACGGCGCGCGGCAACGAACTGCGCGCGCAGACCGAACTCAACAAAGCCGTCGCCGAACTGCAACGCGCCACCGGCAACGCGCTGGAAGCCAACCAGGTACGAGTTAGCGTGCGCTGACAATTCCCCCGTCAACGCTCGCGGCGCAAAGGGCAGTGGCAAGGACAGCGCTGCCCTTTGTGCTATCGAGCTATTAGCCGTCAGCCGTCAGCTATCAGCCAAACTTTGAGCGACTACTCTGCTTGAAAGCTGAGGGCTGAGGGTTGAGGGCTGACCGCTCTTAGATTTCCAGACGCAGCCCGTCGCGTGCTTCGATGGTTTCGCCGTCCCAGAGTTTCTTCGCTTCGGCGACGAGGTTGAAGTTGTCCCATTCGGGGTAGAGGTGCGCGAGCATGACGCGATGCGCGCCGGAAGTTTCGGCGAGGCGCATCGCTTCTTTGAGTTCGAGATGGAGTTCGACGGGCTTGTCGCGAAAGAACGAGCACTCCATGAGAAAGAGCGAGGCATCGCGCGCGAAAGTGGCGAGCGCGTCGGTGTAGCCCGTGTCGGAGGTGAAGACGAGCGTTGCCGTGTCGCGGTCGGTTAATTTGAGCGCGAGACTTTCGGAGGTGTGCGGCGTGGAGAAAGTTTCGGCGCGCAGGCCGGGGAGAATTTCAAACTCCGTGAGCGGCGCGACTTCGTGAATCTCGACGGGGAAAGGCTGCTTGAGCAGGTTATAGTCGCCCGCCACATCGAAGGCTTGGAACAGTTTTTTGATGCCGCGCGGGGCGTAGATGTTGAGGGGCTTGCGTCGCTCCTGCGTGTCGGGCGCGTGCTTCGTGCCGAAGAGGAAGGGGAAGAGGCCGCCGAGATGATCTAGATGGAAATGGCTGATCCAGACGGCGTCGAGGTTGACCCAGTCGAGTTTCTCCTGCGCCATGCGATGAACCGACGCCGCGCTGATGTCGAGCAGAAGCGTCGAGCCGCCGGCCGTCTCCAACCAGTGCGCGGAAGAAGAGCGCGCGTAGTGCGGGACGGACGTGCCCGCTCCCAGAACGACGAGTCTCATTGTTCGCCTGTCACCTCCCTGTGGCCGCAAGGCTAGCAAGCGCGCGAGGCAAGCGTCAAACTCGCCCCGCGCCGTCGCCTCATGTTAAATTGAAACTTCACACACGCGCGCGCACGCACAGGCACGGACACGATAAACGAATGAGCATGAGCACAGAGAGCACGTCACTTGATGCGCTGGCCGTCTTCTCGCACCCGGACGATGCGGAGTTGACGGTGGCGGGCACGCTGTTGAAGTTGAAGTCTTTGGGCTATCGAACGGGCGTGCTCGACATGACGCGCGGCGAGATGGGCACGCGCGGCACGGTCGAGGGACGCGAGGCGGAGGCGCGCGAGGCGGCGCGCATCATGCAACTCGACGCGCGCGCCAATCTCGAACAACCCGACGGCCATGTGATGCTCACGGACGACGCACGCCGCGCGCTCGTGCGCGTCTTCCGACAGATGCGCCCGCGCGTCGTCTTCACCTCACACTGGGACGACCCGCACCCGGATCACGCGGCGACGGCGCGGCTCGTGCGCGAAGCGGCGCGGCTCGCCAGCATGCGCCGCTATGACGAGGAGCAGGGGCTACAGTCCGTGCCGATGCCGTCGCTCGCGCACGCGGTCTATTCGCGGCTCGTCGCGCCGTCGTTCGTCGTTGACGTGTCGGATTTCGTCGAAGAGAAGATGCGTGCGATCCGCGCGCACGTCTCGCAGTTTTACCGGGAGGGCACTCAGGAACCGGAGACGCGCATCAGCGACAAGAATTTTCTCGCGCAGATCGAATACCGCATGCGCTACTACGGCTCGCTCATCAACGTCGCCGCCGGGGAAGCCTTCTACGTCCGCGAAGCCCTCAACATCGAAGACCCCGTCGCGCTCCTCACGCGCTCGATGAATATTTATTCTTAGAAGCTGTTTGAAAAGCCCCGAAGGGGCGAGATGCGATAGCCCGGCGCATCGCGCCGGGTCACTTAGTGCCAATGATGAGAAGCCCTGTCAGGGCGAAATAATCTATGTCGCCCTGACAGGGCTTGGCCTGATGGTGACGCGATTCCTGTGGCGTTGACACAGGCTTTTACATTTCGCCCCTTCGGGGCTTCGAGACACTTTTCAAACAGCTTCTTAAGTGACAAGTGACGAGTGACAAATGACGAGAGGGAAGTGACGGGGGCGCGGCATCGTGCGGAGAGTGAGGCGCGCGAGGTTGACGCGCGCGCGACGTGGCCTCGTGCGTGGGGCTGGTTGTTTCCCGCCACCTATGCGCTGCACATTTTGGAAGAGTGGCGTTGCGGCGAGACTTTCACGGTCTGGATCGCGCGTCTCACGGGCGTCGAGTCTGCGTTGGGAGAGTTTCTGTTATGGAACTCTGTCGCCTTGCTGTTGATGTCGGCGAGCATCGCCCTCACGATTCGTTTCAAATCTCTCGGCTGGCTCTTGCTCGCCTACGGCACGGCCTTTCTGCTCAACACGCTGTCGCACCTCTCCGCCAGCTTCTACACAAATTCATACTCGCCCGGCCTCGTTTCGAGTCTGCTACTCTGGCTGCCGCTCGGCGCGCTCACGCTGCTTCGTTTCCGAAAGACGCTCAGCCGCCGCTCGCGCCGCGCGGGTCTGCTCGTCGGACTATTAATCCACTGCATCGTCCTCTCGCTCACATTGCTCGTCTAGCATTTCAACTCGTCACTCGTCACTCGTCACTTGTCACTGTCGTTTGAGCGTTGCGCTCGCGACGGCGCGCGCAGCGACGGCGCGCGGGGCTTCCGCGTTGAGGCTGCGGACGAGTTCGACGGCGCGATCCATGTCGTCGCGTGCGAGCAGGGCAAAGAGCGGTTGGAGGTTGAAATTCGGCGCGTCGCCCGACGTGACCGAAGAGAAGTTTCGCGTTCGGAACTTGACGACGACCTGCCCGTCTTCGCCGTTGAAGTCGGGGATGGAGTTGACAGTCTTGACGACATCGGGCATCAGCGTCCAGACGCGCGGGCGGTCGAGTTCGTAGAGGAGCGTGGCGACGGCGAGCATGGCGCGTGCGCGGTCGGCTGCCGCGCCGTCAATGCGGCGCGACTCGGCTGTCGCTTCGTCGAGCACTTCGAGGGCGCGTGCCCGGTCGGTCTTCGCCAGGAGGCGCGCGGCTTCCGTGTAAAACCAGACGCGCTGAATGGAGGGGATGTCGCTCGCCTTCGCGAGACGCAACACGGTCTCCGCCTCTTTTTTGTTGAGAGCTTTCGTGATGTCGGAATAATCGAGGAAGGCGCGCAGGGAACGGCGCGTCTCCGCGTCTTCGATCTTCTCTGTAAACTCGCGTGCGCGCGGGTCGCTTTTTCCTTGCGCGGCAAAGGCCGCTTCGACGTAGGCGGCGTCGCGCTCGGCACTGTCTTTCGCCGAGCCGAGTTTGTCGAGCGCGCTCTGCACGCCGTCGTATTGCGATTCGCTTTCGGGTTTGAGTCCCTGGGTCAGGAGCGGGTGTTCGGCGCGATATTCGGCGGGCGCGTCGGGCGTGAGCGCGGCCAGTTGCGTGCGCAAGGCCGGGACTTTGTCGGGCGCGTATTGCTCGAAGAGCGGGAGCAGGCGCGCGATCATGAAATATGTACCGGCGCGACCCGAAGTGCTGCGATCCTGATCGGGCGGCGGGAGCGGGCGCAGGAAAACTTGCGCGGCGAGTTGGAAGAAGGAGGCGCGCAGCGCAGGGGTAATGTTGTCGGGCGCAGGTAGGTCGCCGCTGTTGTTGACGTTGTAGCTGCCGCTGCCGTCGATCTCGATGAGGAGACCGGGCGTGAAGATGTAGGACGACAAGAGCGAGACGGTGTTGGCATCGCTCGACGGGTCGCTCGCCGCGACTGTGAGCATGGCGGCATAGATCGCGTCCGCGGACTTCGCATCCTTCTGGCGCAGCGCGGAGAGAAAGCGCATGCCGTGCGTGGAGACGCGCCGGAGCGCGGGTTCGGCAAACTGTACGGCGCGCTCCGTGTCGCCCGCTTGCAACAGTTGGATGGCGAGGCTGATGCGCTGCGCGTTCGAGGCGACGTTTGCCGCGTCGTTTGGATTAACCGGAGTCGCGTCGGTCTTCAAAGCCGCCGCGTCGCGCTCCTGCCTGCGCGCGTCGTCGAGACGTGCGAGCAACTCTTCGCCGAGCGCGCGT
>DASYMM010000469.1:0-13934 GCA_036009085.1 Pyrinomonadaceae bacterium
CGTGAACGGGCTGGAATTGGCACGCCGAGCGCGCGAGTTGCCACGCCGCAAAGAGACACCGATTATCATGCTTTCGGCAAGTGAAGGCGTGCGGGAGGCACTTCTAGCGGGTGTTAATACCTTTCTCAGGAAGCCGCAAGATATAGGCAAGATTGTTGAGACTATCAAACGCTTGTTAGGATGTTAGCGCGGCCTCAAAAGGAGTTGTCTGCCGGAATCGGCTCGCCATCCTTGCGTAGGCTTTCCAGATAACCCAGAATCGCGTCGGGTGCCATTTCGCGCGCCTCTTCGAGTGTGTCGCCTTCTGTCACCAGTCCGGGCAGCGCGGGACACGTGACGACATAACCTCCGCTCTCATCCGGCGTCATGACGACTGTGTAATTGAGGACTTTCATGGAAGCCATGATAGCACCGCGCTAATTTCATTCGTAAGCCGCTTATGGTTTGCCTGCACGCGAAGTAACAATTAGTATTCTAACGAAATCCGGTTCGGCCAAAATACTTTTAAGTCCCACCATTTCTCGATGCGCTTCGTCTTTTCAAAACTCTTTTACGTGCTGCTCGCGCTTGGCTTCGTGCCGCTCTCGCTGGCCTGGGCGTGGCCTGACCTGCGTTGGTATGTGGCCTGCTACGATGCGACGCTGCTGCTCCTTGCGTTCATGGATGCGCGCATCAGCCGTCAGCTTCCAGAGGGCGTCGCCGTCCGGCGCGAACTCGCGGGGCGTTTTCACATCGGCGCGGAGACGGAGGTGCGCGTCCATGTCTCCAACCATACGCCGCGCGACATTAAATTGCGCATCAAGGACGAGTACCCGCCGGAGTTGCGCCTGTCTTCGCCGCGTGAAGCGTCTGTGCAGGTCGAGGCTCAGACGACCGCCGCGCTCGTCTACGGACTCACGCCGCCGCGACGCGGGCGTTACCAGTTCGGGCAGGTGGCGGTGCGTTATCTTTCGCGCTTGCGGCTCGTCTGGTGCACGGCGCGCGCGGGCGAGGCGGAGTGGATCAAGGTCTATCCGAATTTGCGCCGGGCGCGGGAAGCGGAGTTGAAGGCGCTCGGCGCGCGTTCGCTCGTCGCGGCGCACAGGCGCAGTTCGTGGCGCGGCGAGGGGCGCGATTTCGAGTCGCTGCGCGAATACGTGCCGGGCGACGAGTTGCGCCACATCAGTTGGAGCGCGACGGCGCGGCGCGGCAAACTGACGACGCGCCAGTATCAAATCGAACGCGACCAGACGATCCTCGTCGCGCTCGACGCGGGGCGTTTGATGACGGCGCGCATCGAAGACGAGTCGAAGTTCGACGCGGGGATACACGCCGCGCTCGCCTTGATGAGCGCAGCCGCACGCGGCGGCGACAACGCGGGGCTCATCGTCTTCGGTCGGCGCGTCGGCGCATACATTCCGCCCGCGCGCGGCAACGAGCAGATGGACGCCGTGCTCGAAGCCCTCCACGGCATCGAGCCGGAGATGATCGAACCGTCATACACGCGCGCCTTCGAGTACATCGCCGCCAACTGCAAACGCCGCGCGCTCGTCGTCATCCTCACAGACCTCGTTGACGAAGAAGGCTCGCGCGAACTCCTCACGTCTTTGAAACTTCTGCGCCCGCGCCATCTCCCGCTCGTCGCCACCATCGGCGACCGCGATTTGAGCGCGGCCGTACGCGACACGCCGGAAACGGTGCGCGATCTCTTCACGCAATCCGTCGCCGAAGAGATATTGTTTCAACGCGAAACCGCGCTCCGTATGGTCGAACGCCTCGGCGGACTCGCCTTAGACGTAACCGCCGCCACCCTCGCGCCCAATCTCTTAGAGACCTACATCCGCGTCAAAGAGCGCGGGCTGTTGTGAGGCGGGAACTTTTGAGAACTCACAAAATGAAATTTTGAGAAACATCGAGACGAGAAAAAATATGAACGCTGCCATCTACGCGATCTACGAACTGCGCCGTCTGCGACAACTCCGCGTCGCTTCCTTTGCTTTGACCGTCTGGGTCGTCCTTATCTTCGTCACCCCGCCGCACGTCGCGGCGCAACAACGCGAGCCTCTGCGCATTGATTACACGGTGAAGGTCGAGAGCTTCAAAGACCATCTCTTCCACGTCACGGCGGACGTGCGAAACATACGCCAGCCGCGCCTCGATCTCTCGCTCCCGACGTGGGCGCCCGGCTGGTATACGGTCGAAAACTACGCGAAGAACATCCTGCGCTTCGAGATTAAGGACGCGCGCGGGCGGCGTCTGCCGCACTCGATGACGCACAAGCAGACCTGGCGCGTGGCGACGGCGGGACTCGACCGTGTGAAAGTCGAATTTGATTACCGCGCAAACGTCCTCGCTCTCAATCAGGCGAAGATCACGGACGAGTGGGCGTTCTTCACCGGGATCGAGTTGTTCCTGCTGGCCGAAGGGCATCGCAACTCCCCTGCCACCGTCCGCTTCGACGTGCCGGACAACTGGAAGATCGTCTCGGCTCTCAAAGAGACGCGCAACGCGAAAGTCTTCACCGCGCCGGATTACGACACGCTCGTTGACGCGCCGACCGAGATGGGCAACTTCGACGTGCTGAATTTCGACGTGGAAGGCAAGCCGCACACTTTCGTCTCCACCCCGGCGGGCGCGTTCCCGAAAGATCAAAACGCGCATCTCGCAGACTTCCTCACGCGCCTCGCGCTCGTGCAGCGCAACATCTTCGGTGAGTTGCCTTATGAGAAGTATGTCTATTTCTATTTCTTCGCGCCGCCCGAATCGAATGCCGGGGGCGGGTTGGAGCATCTCAATTCGCACGTCGTCGTCGGCGCGGGAGGGCAAAACGTAAAGGCGGAATTCCTGACGGGCATCGCCTCGCACGAGTTCTTCCATCTCTGGAACGTGAAACGCCTGCGCCCCGCGGAGATGTGGCCTTACGACTACTCGCGCGAGCAGGAATCGCCGCTCCTGTGGTTCTCCGAAGGCTTCACGAACTACTACGGCGCGCTCGCGGAGTATCGCGCAGGCACGATGACGCGCCCACGCTTTCTCGAAATCGTGGGGGGCGCAGCCGGAGGCGTCGAGTCGAACGAAGCGCGCAAGTACATCTCGCCCGCGGACTCTTCCACCTCCACGTGGCTCGGCTACGACACGCCGAAAGCCTTCAGCATCTCCTACTACACGCAAGGCCAGAACCTCGGCGCGCTCCTCGACCTCTCCATTCGTCAGGACACCGCGGGCGTGCGCTCTCTGGACGACGTGATGCTCACGCTCTATCAGGAGTTCTACAAGCGCGGGCGCGGCTTCACGAACGAAGACGTGATCGCGGTCATCAATCGTCTCACGCGCCGCGATTACAGAGACTTCTTCCGACGCCACATCACGGGCGTCGAAGTGCCGCCCTACGACAAAATTTTCGGCTACGCGGGCTATCGCTTCCAAAAGTTGACCGAACAGGCGCCGCGCTTTGGCATCAGCTTCAACCCCACGCCGGAAGGCGCGCAGGTGACGAACGTTCTGCCCGATTCGCCAGCTGCCGCCGCCGGCCTCGTCTCCGGCGATCTCATCAGGACGATTGACGACACGGTCGTCAAACCCGACGCGACGGGCAACGTCTCTTTCCGCGATCTGCTCGCAAAGAAAATCGGCCAGACGGTTAAACTCTCAATTAAACGTGGCACGGAAGAGCGGACGCTCGACGTTAAAGTCGGCACACGCGAGGAGACAAACTATCGCCTCGTCGAACTGCCGCGCCCGACGGCGGCGCAACTGAAAATCCGCGAAGGCTGGTTGGCGCGAGCCGGGAATTAAGAGTGCTGTGGGCTAAAGGTCTCTTCCAGAGAGAATGGCGGGGTGGAATTTTATTGGCGGCGAGACCGGACGCGGCGGACGGCGAGAGCGAAACCCGCGACTGCCCCGCCGACGCCGCCGGTAACATAGCCGAAAAAGAAGCCGAGGCCGGACAACACTTGTAATCCGGTTGACTGGTCAACGGCATGGCCGACGCCGCTCAAGACCACCGACAAAAGCAATGCTCCCGTCCCGGCCAGCAATGAGGGAAAGCCGAGGAAGGTCGCCCGTCGTGCATGCTGCGGATCAGCTATCGCCACAATGCTCGCTACCGCGCCTGCGACTATCAAGACTAACACCAAACCGAACATTGGCAGCAGCATCCCCGGTTCTCCTTATTGCTGCTTCGCGTCTTCGGCAACATCGCGGCCTGCTAACAGGAGATAAGCGTAGAGCGCGAGTCCGGTGAGCGCGGCGATGCTGAATTTTATGGCGGGGGAAATCGGCGTGGGCGAGATGAAGCCTTCGATGATTCCGGCGAGGACGAGGAGCGGGATGCAGCCGACGATGAGTTGGATGGCTTCGCGACCGCGCAGGCGCAGAGAGTCGAAGCGCGAGAGGTCGCCGGGCATCAGCATCGCGCCGCCGACGAGCAGCCCCGCGCCGCCCGCGATGAAGATGCAGGTCAGTTCGATGACGCCGTGCCCCGCCATGAAGGCGACGAGTTCGTGTCCGAACCCTGCGCGGTAAGTGAGCGCGAGTATCGCGCCGACGCTCGCGCCGTTGAAGGCCATGATGTAGAGCGTGCCGACGCCTAAGAGCGCGCCGAAGGCGAAGGCGTAGAACATGACCTGTATGTTGTTGGTCATAATCGCCGCGCCGCCGACTTGATTCGCCTCGTTCAGCGTCTCCCACCAGCGCACGCGCGCGTCCGTGTTCTGCTCCCGCCACTGCTCGGTGATGCCCGCGAGTTCGGAAAACTCCGCGTCGCGCCATGCGCCGTAGAATCCGGCGACGGCGAAGACCATGAAGAAGGCGAAGGCCACGGCGGTATAACGCCACGTGCGGCGAAACGTCTGCGGAAAATCGCGCAGGAAAAACTTGCGCACGCGCGAGCCGCCTTCCATCGCCTCCGCGCGATAGATGCGACCGTGCGCGCGTATGACGAGACTGTTGAGATAGTTGACGAGGCGCGGGTCGCGCGATTCGGCGCGCGCAATCGCCAGATCGGAGGACGTGCGACGATAGATGCGCCCGAGTTCGCGCACCTCCTCGCGGTGCAGGCGGCGCAGAGACATCCTATCGAGCAGCGTCAACAAATCTTCCAGACGCTGCCACGCGTTCTTGCGTTCTTTGATGAAACGATCCGAGGACATAATAAAGAGATGTTAGAGGGCAGACGCCGGATACTACTATTTCCCCCGGTTGACAATTTAAGTTTAGCTGTTCGGATGCGGTTGTGACTAGCTAACTATAGCGGTGGGCAATTGGATAGTAATAAAACCTTCACCGCCGCAGACGCAGAGAGACGCAGAGGGGGCGCAGAGAAGAACAATGTCTTTCTCTGCGCCCCCTCTGCGTTCTCTGCGTCTGCGGCCGTGAGTCTTAATACTTACTGGCAGAAGCGACTGTGTTAAGCGACGACGTAGCGCACAACTTTTTCCTGTGAGCCGACCGAGTTGACGAGCGACTCGACGGTGGGTTCGACCGTGTAGGTGTCGCAGATCAAGTTCTCCGCGGCTTTCGCGGCGACGGGTTTGGAGAAGAGATAGCCCTGCCCGTTTTCGCAACCAAGTTTTCTCAAGGCGGCGAGTTGTTCTTTCGTCTCCACGCCCTCGGCGATGACGTTCATGCCGAGATTCTGCGCGAGGCTGACAATCGTGCGGACGATCTCCACGTTCTCGCTGTCCTCCGACATGTTGACGACGAACGAGCGGTCAACTTTCAGAGTGTCAATCGGGAAACGGTGCAGGTAACTGAGCGATGAGTAGCCGGTGCCGAAGTCGTCGATGCTCAACTTGATGCCGAGCGCGCGCAACTTCTTGAGCATCTCGGTCGCCGAATCAACGTCGTCCATGACCGCGCTCTCGGTGATCTCCAGTTTCAACCCTTCGGGATTGATCTTCGTCTCCTTGATAATTTGCGCGACCCTTTCAATGAGATCGCTTTGAATGAACTGCTTGCTCGACAGGTTCACGCTGACGAACAGCGGCGGATCGGACGGGAATATCTTCTGCCAACGCTCCATCTGCTGGCACGCTTCGCGCAGCACCCATTCGCCGATCTCCACGATCAAGCCAGTCTCTTCCGCGAGCGGGATGAAGTTTGCGGGCGAGATGAAACCCTTCTCCGGGTGGTTCCAACGGATCAAGGCTTCAAAGCCGGAGATTTTGAACGTCTCCAAATCCACGATGGATTGGTAATAGACGAGGAACTCGCGACGCTCGACCGCGAGGCGCAAGGCCGTCTCCATCTGCAAGAGATCGTTGACCTGTGCGTGCATCACCGAGTCGTAAATTTCGTGCCGGTTCTTGCCGAGCGACTTCGCGCGATACATCGCCGCGTCCGCGTCGCGGATCAATCCTTCCGCCTGATGATAGCTCGTCCAACTCGAAGCGACGCCGATGCTCACCGTCGTAAACACTTCGCGTCCGTTGAGCGTGAAGGGCGCGGCAAGTTCGCTCTTGATGCGTTCGGCCACGTCAATCGCTTCGCTCTCCGCATAGACGTCTTCGAGCAGGAGGACGAACTCGTCGCCGCCGAGACGCGCCACGGTATCGCCCGCGCGCACGCAGTTCCACAAACGCACGGCGACTTCTTTGAGCAGTTGATCGCCGACCGAATGGCCTAAGCTGTCGTTGATGATTTTGAAGCGATCAAGGTCAACGTAGAGGACTGCGAATTTGCGTTCCTCGTTGCGTTGCGCGCGCGCGATTGCCAGTTCGAGGTGATCTATGAACATGGCGCGATTCGGCAGCCCCGTCAGTACGTCGTGCATGGCTTCGTGTTGAAGCTGTTCTTCGGCGCGCTTGCGGTCTGTGATGTCCTGAATCTGGAAGACGAGCGGCGTGGACGCCACGTGCGGCCCGCCCGCCAGCGACGCGCTCCACAGTCCCCAAACCTTATGCCCCGTCTTGTGCCGGAAACGCACCTCGCATTGATCAATCGTGCTGTTGCCTTTACGCAGCCGCTTGATGGCGTCAACCGCCACGCCGAGATCGTCGGGGTGTATGACGGTCAGAAAGTCTATCGCCAGCATCTCGCGCTCCGAGTAGCCGAGAATTTTACAGAGCGCGCGATTGACCTGTAGCCAGCGTCCTTCAGAAGAGACTAAGGCCATGCCGATGGCGGCGAAGTCGAAAGCGTTGCGGAAGCGGTCTTCGTCGCTACCGGAACTGTTGCCGCTGTTGCTGCTGTTAGTTGTCGTCGCCGTCGCCGTGGCGGGCGCGGAGACGCTGATGAAGTGATTATCTCTAACAGCGGCGTAGGCGAAATAAGCGATGGCGGCCACGACGCCGACGAGCGCGGCGGTGTTCAGGCCGATGGTATAAGTGACCGCCGCAGCCGTTCCGGCGACGCCTCCGGCCAACAGATACACGCACAGCGACCTGAGATAACTTTTAGCCAGCGCACGCTTGCGTCCCTGCTGCGGACTCGCGCTTCTCCCGTGCAGGGAGACCGCCGCGCTCAGGACGGACTGAAACGCGATCAATGCGACGAACGCCGTGACGATGGCAGGAGTGGGTTGCGCTTCCAACAGTTGAGGCAGCGAGCCGAAGCCGAAGCGCAGGAGGCTCGCGACGAGGAACATCGGGAGCACGGAGATCGCCGAGCGATAGATGAGCAGCGCGACGCTCTTAGAGGAACGAAGCAGCACACAGGGCGTGATGATGCAGGTGAGCACGACCGCCGCTTCGGCGTCGAACAGCATGAGCGAGAGGAGGAGGAAACTATCCGTGAGGTAGAGGTTGTTGCCGAGGACGGGATTTCTCACGGGGAAGGCCGCCGAGGTGCGAACGGCGCAGAGGGCGAACAGTAAAAGCGGCAGGCCGAGATAGGCCGCCGGTAGGTTGTAAATGGCCGCTAAAAAGATGAGCGCATCTACAGCCAGGATGACCTTCGCGTAGAGGTTAATATTTTTTTGCTCCAAGGAACTCTTCATGCCGCACTGTCGCACCGGTGTGAACTTGAAAACTTGAACGGGACAAGCCGGGAGGCTCGCGTCCCGCCGGTCAACCTGCAATTCAAATGCCACTTATCCCACACAAACAAACAGACTTGATTTCAGCCAACCGGCGGCTGGCGGGTCTTGCGCGCAGCGCAGTTTGGTGACATCACTTTCGTTCAAGTTGACTTGAGCCAGAGCAGTTTGACAGAAATTACGCCACGCAGAGTTTGGCTTTGACCTGTCAGTCGAATGCGCTTTGGACGGGTCTCGCTTGAAAGGTCTTCATAGCGGTGCGAAAAATTTTCACATGCGCGCTGCCGCCGCCGCTGGCGCGGCTTGTGGTCGCGCGTAAGAAATGTCACTACGTCGAGCCGTTTTCGCGTTAAGATGCACTCCTCATTCATAGAACGAAGGGCGGGGAGGTGCGCGTAAAAATTATGCGTTGGAGAGGCAGGCGAGAGAGTACGAATGTGGAGGATCGCAGGGGCGCGGGCGGCATGGGGCGCGGCGGTCTGGCGGTCGGCGGCGGACTCGGCACGATTGTCCTGATCGTGCTCGCGCTCCTGTTTGGCGCAGACCCGCGCGAGTTGCTCGATCAAGGCGGCGGCCAGCAGCCCGCGCAAGGGACGCAAAGCTCGCGACCCGTTAACCCGCAGGAAGACGAACTCAAGAAGTTCTCGTCGGTTGTGCTGGCCGAGACGGAAGACGTGTGGCAGCAACTCTTTCAACAAGCGGGCAGGCGTTACAAGGAGCCGACGCTCTCGCTCTTCACCGAACAGACGCGCTCGGCCTGCGGCGTGGCGGGCGCAAGCACGGGGCCGTTCTACTGTTCGGGCGACGAGAAACTTTACATAGACCTCTCTTTCTATCGTGATTTGCGTTCGCGTCTCGGCGCGCCCGGCGATTTCGCGCAAGCCTACGTCATCGCGCACGAGGTCGGTCATCACGTCCAACACTTGCTGGGCACGATGGAGCAAGTTGACGCGCGGCAAAGGCGCATGAGCGGGGCGGACGCCAACCGTCTCTCCGTCATGCTCGAACTACAGGCGGACTTCTACGCGGGCGTCTGGGCGCACTACGCCGAGCGGCGCGGCATCATCGAACCGGGCGACATCGAGGAGGCGTTGAATGCTGCCACAGCCATCGGCGATGATCGTCTCCAAAAACAGAGTCAGGGTTATGTCGTCCCCGATTCGTTCACGCACGGCACGTCCGAGCAGCGCGTCCGTTGGTTCAGAAAAGGATACGAGACGGGCGACATGCGGCAGGGCGACACCTTCAGCGCGAGGAATCTCTAAAGAGAGAATTTCAATGCTCGTCTTAACGTTTTCCTTTGCGCCTCCGGCGTGAGACTAATGCTCTTCAAAGAAGAAACTCACGCCGGAGGCGCAAAGTGGAAGATGAATTGACGACGGGCTAGCCGCGCTTCTTATCCGGCTTCGGTGTGAACCCACGTTGCTGTTGGAGTCCGCGAGTGGAAGAGGGATTCGGTTCCTGACGTTTCTGCGCCCGTTCCAGATTGTCCTTCTCGATGGCTTCTTTTACACGTTTTTTTGCGCGTTTATTCATACAGGGATTATACAATAGAACAACATTCGGTCTTCGGGCTGGTCTCATGTCTCGCGCGTTGCGGATCGAGTCTTGAAGATGGACAAACGGGTAATAATTGAGGGAGGCGCGCTTGGAACGCATCGTTGAGTGTGTGCCGAACTTCAGCGAGGGGCGCAGGCCGGAAGTCATCGCGCAACTCGTCGAGGCCGTCGAGTCGGTTGACGGCACGGCGGTTTTGGATACGCACGTCGATGCGGATCACAATCGTTCGGTCATCACGTTTGTCGGTGGAGTGGACATGATCGTAGAGGCGGCGGTGCGCGTGGCGCGGCGCGCGGCGGAGTTGATCGATCTGCGACAGCACGTGGGCGTGCATCCGCGCGTGGGCGCGCTCGACGTGTTGCCCTTCGTGCCGGTGCGCGGCGTGACTCTGGAAGATTGCATCCATTTGGCGCACGCGGCGGGCGAGCGCATCGCGCGCGAGACGGGCGTGCCCGTCTATTTTTACGAGAGCGCGGCGCGCAAGCCCGACCGCGTGAATCTGGAAGACGTGCGGCGCGGCGGTTTTGAACAGTTGCGCGAAGAGATTTTGACGAACCCGGAGCGCGCGCCGGACGAGGGCGCAGCGCGCGTGCATGAGACGGCGGGCGCGTGCATCGTCGGCGCGCGTTCGCTCCTCATCGCTTACAACATCAATTTGCACACGACGGACATCACGGTTGCGCGGCGCATCGCGCGCGCCGTGCGCGGGCGCGACGGCGGCCTGCGTTTCCTCAAGGCGCTCGGCTTCGAGTTGCGCGAGCGCGGCCTGACGCAGGTTTCGATGAACCTCGTGCGGTTTGAGAAGACGGAGCTTCATCACGCATTTGAAGCGGTGCGGCGCGAGGCCGAACGCTACGGCGTGCGCGTGGCGGGCAGCGAGATCGTCGGCCTCATCCCGCAGGCCGCGCTCGACCGCAGCGCAGACTACTTCTTACAGATCGAAAACTTCTCGCCCGACCTCATACTCGAAAACCGCATCGCCTCCGCGCTCGCCAGAAGGCGACAGGAAGCCGCCGCCAGCAGTCAACGCCTGAGAGACGACGCCGCTGCTGCGTCGAGTTGGAGCGCGGAAGTCGAAGCGGAAGCCGTGGCTCGTCGCGGCGTCATGCCGCAGGCGGAAGTTAAGCGGACGGCGAGCGAAAGTTCAACCAACGCTTCCGCTGCTTCAACGCACGACGCGACAACGACAGTGCCCGACGAGATCACGGGCGGCGGCGCGGCGGCGGCACACGCGGCCTCGCTCGCGGCTGCGCTCGGCGAGATGGTCGCGCATTTGATCGGGCGCAAGGGCAAGCAGGAGGACATGGAACGCGAAGCGCGCGACGCTTTGCAGGCGTTGAACTCCCTGCGCGCGCGGCTCGCGGAGACGGCGGACGAAGACGGCGCGAGTTTCGCGTTCGTGCTCGGCGCGCGGCGCATGCCGGGGCGAAACGACGAAGAGCGGCGTGCGCGCGCACAGGCCGTCGAAGAGGCTTTGAAGGGCGCGGCGGCGGTGCCTTTGGAGACGGCGAGCCTCGCGGTGCAGGTCGGGGAACTTTTGGAGACGCTGGCCGAACTCGGCGAACCCGCGTGGCTCTCCGACTCCGCGACGGGCGCGCAACTCGCGCACGCCGCCGTGGTCGCCGCGCGTTACAACGTGCTCGTCAACACGGCTGAGATAGAGGATGAAGAGTTCGTCGCGGAACACGTCTCGCGCGCAGACGATCTGTTGGAACGCGCACGCGAGATCGCCGCGCGCGTCGAAGTGTTGTTGCTGGAATCAATCGAAAGATAAGCGGAGGCTACGGGAGCGAGTTATGGAGAATGAAAGAAGAGAAGATGCGCGTGCGCGCGTGTCAATCGAAGCGTGGTGGGAGGGACTTTCAGGCAGGCACCAGGCGCGCGTCTCAGACCTCAGCCTCGGCGGCTGCTTCATAGACTCGCCCGGCAAAGCCGACATTGGCGAGTTCCTCCTCTTCGCCATCAAACAGCCCGACGGCAAATGGCTCCAACTGCGCGGGCAAGTTGCCTCCGTTGACCAGCACGCCGGTTTCAGTCTGGCCTTCACCTATCTCACCGAAGACGAGCAACAAGCCATCGCCGAACTCATCGCCCCTTAGCATCTGTTTGAGATGTCCCGTAGGGACGATTGACAATAGCCCGGCGATTTATCGCTGGGAACAAGGCGCATTAAAATTGTTGAGTCCCGTAGGGACGATTGAAGTGTAGGTCGAAAAATTTCAATCGTCCCTACGGGACTCTTTTAACAGTTAGGCACATTGTTCCCACCCATAAATGGCCGGGCTATTTCCAACTGTCCCTGTCGGGACAAAACCCGCCTGACTTTTCAAACAGTTTCTTAATTAAAGATGCTTGCGGAGGAAGGTGACGATCTTCCAGCCGTCTATGTATTTCCACGGCGACTGGCCGAGGGTGTAGTGGCCGCAGCGCAGCCAGACGGCGTCGAGCGGGTGTCCGGCGCGGCGCACGCCTTCGATGGCATCGCGTGAGAGGTCTACCGGGAAGGTGAGATCGTAGCGCGCGGCGATGAAGCGGATGGGGCGCGGGGCGAGGCTTTTCAGTTTTTCCGAGTAGGCGAGCGGGCTGATGGGCAGCCAGTAGTGGCGCAGTTCGTCGAGCGTCACGGAGTCTGCGAACCCGGCGCGGACGTGCGCCGTGGAGATGCCGCGCCAAGCCACGTCGGCCACATAGCCGGAGACGTGGTTGAAGACGCCCGTGCGCACCAGCGGCTCATGCACCATCGCAAGGAAGCCGACGCACGAGCCGATGCTCGTGCCCATGATGCCGATGCGCTCGTATCCTTGTTCGCGCAGCCAACGGATACAAGCGCGCGTGTCGAGCACGGCCTGACGCATGGACTGAAGCGTGCGCCCGATGTTGGAAGAGACGAGATGATCGGCGCGTTCGAGTTCGGGCGGACGACGCGCGCCGTGATAGGGAAGCGTCAGGCGCAGTGCGGCGATGCCGAAACGCGTGAGGATGTGGCAGAGTTGGACGTGGCTGTGCGGCTGCGCGTTCCATTCGGGCAGGAGGACGACGGCGCGGCGCGTGTCGTTCTCTTTGCCCGTGATGGTTGACTCGCGGAAGAAGCGCGCGTGCGCGGTGTTGTTCTCCGGCGTGGGCGTGTGGATCGTGCTCGTCCAAGTTAACTGTTGCCCGTCGAGACGGAAATCCTTGACGGGCGGGAGCGCGTAAAACTCGTCGCTGCGGGCGAGCGCGTCATCTGAGTAAGCGGCGAGAAGGGCGCGCGGGTCGTCGCCGTTCGCGTGTTCGACGAGAAAGGACGTGCCCCACTCGAAGGGGCGCACGATGCGGTTGGTATCGCGCGTGGCGAAATGCCGTTCCTTGATCAATATCCGACGTTTGAGCAACTGAATTTTCGACCTCCGTAAAAAATTTAAGGGTAACAGAGCGAAAGGTCAAAAGGCTAAAGGGCAGGGGCAAAGGTAAAAGGGGAAGGGGTAAAGGTAGAAAGCAAGCGGCGCGCGATAAACGCGTCTTCTTGCTCTTACCTTTATCCCTTCCCCTTTTACCTTTGCCCGGCGGGTCGGAATTTAAGGTTGAGGTTTAGACGACACCGCACAAGCTCCAAGCCTGTGCGACGGCGTTGTAGTTCGTGCTGCCCGTTCCGTAGAGCGCGGCGGCGGCGTTGAGCGTGGCGGTGCGTGCGCCACGGTAGTTGGTGCTCGAAGTCATGTAGGTGGTGAGCGCGCGATACCAGATGCGCGCCGCCGCGTCCGCGCCGATGCCGGTCATCGAGCCGCCGCGATGATGCGAGCCGCCGACGGCCACGAGGTAGAAAGCCTTGTTGCCGATGCCGGAGTTGATGTGGACGCCGCCGCTGTCGCCCGTGCCCGTGTAGCGTTCGCTGTAGTGGTCTGGGTCGTCGTCGGCGGTGAAGCCGCTGTTGCTCGCGGCGTGCGGGTTGTCCATGTAGCGCAAGGCGTCGCCCGCGATGCCGGGCGTGTAGCACTGCTCGCCGATCTTCCAGGTGTTGGAGGTCTGACCTTGCGCGTAGCGTTCGACCATCGCGCCGAACACGTCGGACATGGACTCGTTGAGCGCGCCCGACTCGTTCACGTAGGCGAGACCGGCGGTGCGCTCGGTGACGCCGTGCGTCATCTCGTGGCCGCAGATGTCGAGCGTGACGAGCGACGAGAAAGACGAACCGTTGCCGTCGCCGTAGGTCATGAAGCTGCCGTTCCAGAAAGCGTTGTTGTAGTTAACGCCGTAGTGGACTTTGGAACTGATGAGGCCGGTGACGCCGTCGGCGGCGGTGTAATAGGCGGGACCGCCCGCGCCGTCAATGCCGCGCCGCCCGTGCGTGTTCAAATAATAATCGTAGACTTTCTCCGCGCCGAAATGCGCGTCAACTCCGGCGCGCTGCGCCGTCGAGTTCCAGATGTTGTCGGTGTCGGTG
>DASYMM010000470.1:0-13414 GCA_036009085.1 Pyrinomonadaceae bacterium
CTCATTTCGAGGCCAGAATGCGCTGATACTACCGACAAGCGAGGTAGGAATCAAGTAATTTTTTCAACAGTTTAGAAATTAGTCCAGAAGCCAAACAAAGTCGTCCGGGCGATTGCCCGAGGCGGAAGCCCCGCCGCCGCCTCAGACGATAAAGGGATCACGCGGCAATAGATAGTTGATAATAGACTTGCGCACCACTGTCAGGAAAATAGCAAGAACTACTCCACCGCGCTCTCGCCGATAATCCGCCGGTAGACCTGCCGCGCCGCTTCGTAAGCCTTTTCCGCCGCAGGCCGCTCCGCCGCCGAAATCTTCGCCGCTTTTTGACTCCAACATTGGTCAACCGCTTTCAGACACCACTCCGCGCTTCGGCGTGAGGCGCGGACGGGTCGGTCGCCGACGAGGACGAACACGGGGTTGGTGTGCGAAGAAGGGAGTATGCGTAGCGCGACCCAACTGCTGCGCTCGATCTCGATCTCGAAAGCAATGTTGCGCGCCACGCCGTCCGCCAAGACGTTCTTCCGCGCCACGGGTCGGCCATTGACGATCAACTCGACAGGCACTTCGCGCCCGCCCCCGACGCGCGCACGCTCGATGTCCCAGTAAGGCGTCTGGTCGTGCGGGCGTGCGCGCAGGGCTTCGTCGGCTTTCACGTCGAGCAGCGCGGCCACACGCGCCGTGACGCGCACACGCCCGGCTTGCGCGAGTCGCAACTCGCTCCCGCGCGTGCCCACCGCGAGATCGTTCACGCGGAAATCCAACAGGTGACTTTTGCCGTCGGAGACGTAGGAGCGGCCATCGCGCAAGCCCTCGACCCACGCGCGATAATCGAGCGCGCCGTCCAAACGGACGTAAGAGCGACCCATGCCGAGTCGTTCGCCGTAGATGCAGGGGAAGTCCGTCTCGCCCGCGATGCGCGTGCGGAAACCGCTGTTGAGCGTGTGGTACCAGATGTTGAGTTCCCAGACCGCAGGGGTATCCACCGCCGAGATGAAATCAACGGCGTCGTGCGCCACGTCCACGATGTACTCGTTCGCGCCGATGCCGTCGAAGGAAGGCATCTCGTAATTCGGCAGTTTGTCGGTCTTGACTTCAAGCCCCCAACCGGAGTGTGCGAAGCCGACGATTGCGCCCTGCGCCTTCGCCCATTTGAGAATCGGCAAGCCCCACGTCGGCCAGTCTTCGATCTCCTTCGCGCCGGGATAGTCCTGCTCACGCAGGCCGAGCAGGTTGATGTGGCCGACGTGGCTCGACGGAAAGCCGGAAACCTCTACGTCGTAGCGCATGAGGTTCGAGGGGGTCGAAAGCTTGTTCAGCTTCGCCTCGAAGAACTGTTTCTGGAAGTAGTAGCAAGGTCCCCACGTGAGGATGTTGCCGACGTTGAGCGCCTCGCCCTTGATGTGGCGGATGATGTCTTCGGGGAAGACCCCTTGCGTCGGGGCTTCGTAGTGCGAGCAGCCCGCGGCGTGGATGTGGTGGTCGCCCGAATACCAGCCCGACGCCGACGGGTTGATCCAGCGTCTCAACCTGACGGCGAACTCCTGCGGCCTTGTCCCTTCAACGACTCTCAACGTCTCTCGCTGCACGATGTATTCGGGGCCGCGCGTGACATCGACGCGGTACTCGCCGGGCGGGAGACGGAGCCGTTCGCCGTCGGCGCGATAGACTTGCGGCTGGAAGGAGAAATCGGGGGCGAGCCGCTTGTACTTCGCCGGATAGATGCGCTCCTGCCGGTCGCGTATGAGGAAGGAGGCGGTGGTCGGTTTGCCGTCCTCGTCTAAGACGCGGAGCGTCACGTCTTTTGCAGGAAGGCAGTTGAAGAGGACGGAGACATCGTTACGAAAGCCGATGTCCTGCGACCCCTGCCCGACGTTGAAACTGACCTGCGCCTCGCGCCGCCCTCGGTCGCGGCTGTAGAGTTGGATGATCCGGTACTCGTAGAGCAGACCCGACAGGCGCGGCTCCAACGGTTGCTTGTCGAACATCGAAAGGTCGAGCCAGCGGTTCGCCACGTCGCGCGGCTTGATCGTCTGCGTGGGTCGCGGGTCGAGGCTGAAGCCGCCGGGAATCGTCGTGCTCTGCCCGCGCGCATAGACGGGCAGCGCGTTCGGACTCGCGGCTTTGAGTTGCGCCGTCACGCCCGCCTCGTTTCGCACGCGGACTAAGAACGAACGCCAACCCTTTTCGACGAGCGTGGCCTCGGCACGCCCGCGCGTGACCCTCACGCGACTCTCCGGGCTGACCTCTACGAAGAAGAGACTGCGCGCGTCGAGCACCGCGCGCATTCCCGCGAGCGCGAGCGCGGCGTCCTCCTGCTCGGAGGCGCGTTCGAGCGCGAGGCGTTCGGCGGGGCTGAACGGCTCGCCCAGATATTCCAACGCCTCGACCAGACGCCTCACCTGCGCGGCGAGCGGCTGGATTTCCACTTCCGCATCCTCCGCCCGTTTCGCGGCGGCAAACGAAGCGGACGATGCGTTGAAGGGAATGACGGCGACGAGTGCGAGCGCGCAAACGCACGCGCGCAAACGCACGCCCATCGTTTTATAGCCGCTACTGCCCGGATAATTCATGCTTTGGCTTAACGTTCGAGAAGGTTGACTTCCCTTACCTGCGACTTGCCGCCGCGCTCGCCCGTGATGAACAGCGTCTTAATCTCCCACGCGCCTATCCGCGCCCTGTGTGTGACGCCGAGCGGCGCGCTCTCAAGCGTGAACTCGGTCGCACGCCCCGCGCGCTCCTGCACGCGGACGATGGTGCCGTCGCCCCGCTCCGCGCGTTTCAACGAGAGCAGCGCGACGTTGCCCGGCGCGAGGCGGAAGAATGAACGCTCCCACGGTTCGGTTCCCTCGTGCGCGGAGTCCATCACATACTCGGCGGGCGTCTGCATCTCGTCGGCCAGACGGTCGAGTTCGAGCGCGCCAAACGCTCCGCGCCCGCGCACGAGCCAGAAGCGACGCTCCTGCCTGCCCTGATCCTGCCACGCGCCGTTGTCGTTGTGCGGCACCTGAAATGGATCGTGGCGCGCGAACGGAGCCGAACGGATGAGGACGGTGCGCAGCAGCCCGCCCTTGCAGTCGTAGCTGTAGGTCGAATTGTTGACGAGTCCGAGCGTGTGCTCGTCGCCGCCGATGCGCCCCCCGACGGCGACCCAATCCTGATACGGTTGCTCGTCGCCGTCGGGCTGCCGCTCGATGGCCGCGCCCGGCACTTTGGCAAAGACGCGCGGCGCGGCGAAGGCGGTCGGCACTTCGAGTTTCAAAATCTGCTCGCGCTCGCGCCAGTCAATCGTGAAGCGGAGTTCGACGGCGTCTATCGCTTTGAACTGCGCGATGTCGAGCACGATCTCGGAGTTCTGCCAGCGCGCCCTCTGGCGTATGACGCGCGTGACCGCGCCGTCCTCGATCTGCTGCGAGGAGACGAAGGTTGGACGCCCCGCCTCCGCGCGGTATTTCGTGACGCCGTGCCCCCAGGTGTCGCTCGGGTCGCCGATGACGACGAGGCCGATAGGCGCGGCAAGCAACTCCTTGCCGTCCGTTGATTTCAGCGAGGAGATGCCGAAGCCTTCGTCGTTGACGGAGAAGAAATTGTTGTGCGGCGGAGTTTCGGGCGGCGTGCCGTGTACGACTTCAAAGACTTTGTAGCCGCACGCGGGCAAGTCCACCCAGGCAGAGAGGCGCGGGTACACCTGCGTCATACTGTCGGACGGGCGAAACTGGAGTGGGACTTTCTGCCCGTCTTTCGTTTCGAGATGCGTGACGGGCACGACGCCAGCCGGGACGGGAATCCACGGGTTCCCTCCCGGATTCCTCTCCGTGTGATATTCCACGAGACACTTGCGCGGCCACGGCAGCGGGTTGAAGGCGAAGACCGCGCCCTCTTTGACCGCACGCGTGTCCACGCGCCGCGCCATGGCTTCGAGCGATTCGACCGTGTTCGTGAGAGCCGTGTCGCACGCCGCGCCCATTTGATCGCGCGCGTCCCGGTAAGCGACGTACTGCGCCGTCCCGGCCATCAGATCGTGAAACTGGTTGAAGAGGACTTTGCCCCACGCGGCGGCGTACTCCTGCGCCGGGTAACGATGGCCGACGCCGACGGTCGCCGCGAGCGAGATCGCTTCGGCCTGTCCGAGCCAGCGTTCGGCGCGGCGGTTGAGTTGTTTGAACTCGCCGTGAGCCGAATAGACGCCGCGCGAGTGATATTGCAGTTCGGTCGAGACGACCGGAAGCGTCGCGGCGGCTGGCGACGCTTCGACCGCCTTGAAAAACTCCGTGACTGTGCTCCAACGCAGTTCCGGCAGCGTCGCGTCCTGCTGCATCTCAGCCACTTGTTTGATCTGTTCTTTCGTCACAGAGCCGCCGTGGTTGCCGACGCCGAGGAAGAAGGCGGCGTGGTCGAAACCCTCCTGAAAGTTGTTCTCGGCGGCGAGGCGTAGGCGGTTAGCTGGCTCGCTGTACCCGCGCCGGATTCTCAAGGCGAGCACGCGCGAGCCGTCCGGCGATTCCCACCAGAACAGGAGCGGCAACTTCATCTCGTGCTCCTGCGGGCGCATGAAGACGTAGTAGCGATAACCCGCGCCGCGCAGCACGGAGGGCAGCCCCGCCGGGTGGCCGAACGAGTCGGGGTTGAAGCCGATTTGAACGTCAACGCCGAAGGCGCGTTGAAAATAGTTCTTGCCGTAGAGGCAGTGGCGTATGAGGCTCTCGGTCGAGGGGATGTTGCAGTCGGGTTCGACCGGCCAGCCGCCGACGAGTTCCCAACGACCTTCGCGCACGCGTTCCTTGATCTCCGCGAACATCGAAGGGTCGGCGCGTTCGACCCACTCGTAGTGGGCGGTGGACGAGTGGCTGTAACGGAAGGCGGGCGTCTCGCGCATCCGGTCGAGCGCGCTACGCATCGTCGTGAGCACTGTGTTCGACCCGTCGCGCCAAGGCCAGAGCCACGCGGCGTCAATGTGCGAGTGGCCGATGATGTGCAGCACCTTTCGCCGCGCGGCGTTTTGCGCGCCGCCCGCTGCTGCCGCGCCCGCACGCGTCGTCGCTTGCGTGAACGCCGGGACCCGGAGCGCGGCGACACCGCCGAGCGCAGTCGCTCCCGTGAACAGAAAACGCCTGCGCGAAAATTCGCCTTGATTAAAATTCGGCTCGTCCGCCATTCCTCTCCCTCTCCGCTCTCGTCTAAGAAGCTGTTTGAGAAGTGTATCAAAGCCCCACAGGGGCGACATGTAATAGCCTGTGGCAACGCCGCAGGAATTTCGTCGCCATCATCCGCAAGCCCTGAAAGGGCGGGATAAATTATTTCTCCCTTTCAGGGCTTGAACATGACATTGGCTTGCTTCTTGGGGCGATGCCCCAAGCTATTGCATCTCGCCCCTGTGGGGCTTTTCAAACAGCTTCTTAGAAGCTGTTTGGAAATTCCAGAATGACCGAAGTTTGTCTGGTTTCACTGCGGGATTGAAAGCCACTTTTTAGTCGAACAGCGGCTTAAACCCTCGAATTCGTAGCGAAACGGCAAATGCTGGAATCTTCAAAACGAATTTCCAAACAGCTTCTAAGATTCAACCTGTCCCAGAGCCTCGTCAATGTAGATGCACCAAACGTGCAGCAGCATCAGGTGAACTTCCTGCACGTGCGCCGTCTGGTCGCTGGGCACCGAGAGCACGTGATCGGCTGTGCCGCCGACTAGCCCCGCCGCGCCGACGACGGCGATTGTCACCGCGCCGCGCTTTTGTGCTTCTTCAAGTCCGCGCCTAACGTTCTCCGAACGCCCGCTCGTCGTGAAGCCGAAGGCCACGTCGCCCGGTTCGGCGAGCGCGCGCACCTGCCGCTCGAACAGAACGTCGTAACCGAAGTCGTTGGCGATACAGGTGACGGTGCCCGCGTCGCTCGCCAGCGCGATGGCGGGGAAGGGTTGGCGCGTGGCGTTGAAGCGACCCAGGAGTTCGCCGACGAGGTGGCTGGCCTGCGCCGCGCTGCCGCCGTTGCCGAAAGCGATCACCTTGCGCCCCGCGCCGAGCGCGCGGATAAGTACGCGCGCGACCTCTTCCGCCGGTTCTGCCAGTTGCGCGACGCACTCGTCTATCACGCGTTGATGCGAAGCGAAATGCTCCGCGATGCGACCCGATTTCATCTCCATCTACGCTTTCTCACCTACCTTGAAACCTAGTCTCCGCTAGTCTCTTGAGGATTGGTTTAATGAACTGTGGTTAAGACCCGGTGGGTGTGTTCTTTGACTCGGCACAATATACCAGACCCGCGCGACACGCAAACAACTAAAAGCCGGATGGTGGCATAAATTGATTTGAACACTCTCTGCGCCCTCTCTGCGGTTGTGCTCTGCGTCTCTGCGGCGGTGAAGGCTGGTTAATCAGGTATTCACCGCCGCAGACGCAGAGAAGTCGCAGAGGGAAGCTGAATCCAAGACCCTAGTTGAAAGTGGCCGCTGTTAGCGCGCTGCGCGGCGGCTCCACTTCTTCCAGAGCGCGGCGTCTTCCAGCATCTTGATGTAGATGCCGCCGACCACGGAGCGCGCCTGAAAGCCGCGCTGCTTGGCGTCGAGCGTGCCGTACCAGTCCGTGAGCGGCACGCGGTCGGGCGTCTCGTTGACGAATTTATAGAGCGGCGTGATGAACGAACGAAACTCTTCCTGCGAATCGGCGAGCGTCGCCGTCCAGACGATCCAGTCGAGCTTTGTGTAGCTTTCGCGGTTGTCGAGCGGCAGGCCGTAGCGGTTCTGCTTCGCCCGGTAAAAGTCGAGTTCGCGGCGCGCAACCTGCGCGGGGAAGAGTTTCAGGCCGAGCAGTTTGTCCCACACGAGATTGTATTTCTGGCTCCAGGTGCCGGGCTTGTCGAAGGCGAGACGATAATGATCGCCGTCGTCCGCTATCTTGATCCACTTCGCGGCCATCTCTTCGGCGAGACGGCGATACGTCCGTGCTTCGGCCTTCCGACCCGTCAGGTCGGCGAGCATGGCGTAGCTGCCGAGGGCGAGGATCGCTTTCAGGGAGAGGTTGGTGTTGTGCGCGAGGTGGCCTGCGAAGTCGTCGGTGCTCAACTGGTTTTCGGGGTCGAGTCCCTTGTCGCGCAGGTACTCCGCCCAACGTGTCAGGAGCGGCCAGTACGCTTCGGCGAAGCGCGCGTGGCCGTCGGCGCGTGCGAGCGCGGCTGTCAAGAGCAGCATGTTGCCGCTCTCTTCGACGGGCATCTGATCCGTTTCCGACGTTTCGCGGCCGCCGTAGGTCTGGCCGTTGGCGAGCGGGTAAGTGCCGAGGTCGTGCGGCGCGAAGGGGAAACGCCAGCGGGGCGAAGCGGCGTAGTCGAAGACAGGACGGAGTTGCGCTTCGAGCAGGCGCGGGTTTAACAAGAGGAAGAAGGGCGCGGACGGGTAGGTCACGTCAACGGTGGCGATTGAGCCGTTGCTGTAATTTTCTTTGGAGAAGAAGAGCGGCGTGCCGTCCCAGTCCGCAGCGAGTTTGTGCGCGGCGATGGTCTGCCGGAACGCGAGCGCGGCAAGACGCGCGTACTCTTCGCCGCCGACGCGCCTGAGGTCGGTCATCAGTTCGGCATCGAAGGCTTCGCTGCGCCGCTTGAGCGTTTCGTAATCGCGCGCCGCCGTCTTCAACAACGCGTCGGCCTCCCGGCCTTCGCGTCGCCAGTAAGGCCGCAGGCGTCGCTTGAAATATTCGACGGAGTATACGTCGTCGTAGGCCAGCATCAAGTGGCGCGAGACGGGCGCGGCGGCGACCTCGCCGAGATCGAACGTCGTCGCCAGCACGGGCATCTCTTCGCGCGCCATGCGCGGCTGTCGCATGTCGTCCGAATCGGGGAGCGCGCCCGTCGCGGCGAAACTGTTTCGCGCCGTCTGGTTCCACGCGATCACGTCGGAGTTTCCCGCGCCCGCCGCGCCGGGTGGCGAGACGGCGAGATGCAGGTAGCCCCAATCAATCCGCAGGTCGTCGCCCGCGCGTTCCAACAACGGCTGCTCCTGCGAGCCGAAGGTGAGGACGCTGAGGTCGCCGACCTTCGGGCGCGACCAGACGACCTTTTCATACGTCGTGTTGACGACGAACTCCGCCGTGCAATCGAAGTAGAGTGAGACTTGGTGCTTGCGCCCATCGACAGCCCACGCGTCCCACGTCAGGTAAGTGACGGGACGCGCCAGCACTTCCAAGTCGTCTGGCAGGAGCGGACTCAGAAAGGTGAGCCGGAGACGCACGCCTTCGGCCTCGAACTCGTAGACGCTGCGCGTGGGGAACACTTCGAGGCGCAACTGTCGCATCGGGGCGGGCAGCGGGCTGTAGGATTGCCCCATGAAGCGATGCGGCTTCCCGTCAATCCGCGCCATGCCGACCATCCCGTGCGCCGCGCCCGTCCAATGCTTGGTGCGTTCGCCCGCCAGCGTGTCGCTCATCGCCCAGACGCTAAAGTAAGGGTCGTGCGTGACGAGCGGGACGGCGGGCGGGCGCAGTAGTGGTGGTACGGGCGGCGCGAGAGTTTGCGAGCACGTCTGAACGACGAAGACCGCGACGAGGCAACAGGCGACAAGTGCGCGCACGCTTGTTCGCGCAAACATGTGAAGAGGGTTTCGGGAGAGGAGATTGCGTCGGAAGATAGCGGAGGGCATGGAGCGTCGCGCTCTGCAACGGGCGCGAATAATTCGGGCGCGAAGGTTGGACGCGCTCATCCGTTGGCCTGTCCGCCCTGCGTCTTTCCCGCTTGATCCGCGAGCACGGCCAGCAGCAGGACGACGCCGAGCGCGATTCGCTGCATGTACGGGTCAACTCCGGCGAGGTTCAAACCGTTGTTGAGGACGCCGATGAAGACCGCGCCCCACAGCGTCCCGATGACGCTGCCGCGCCCGCCCGTCAAAGACGTGCCGCCCACGACGGTCGCCGCAATCACGTCCAACTCGTATTGCAACCCTGCGTTCGGCACGCCCGCGCCGAGTCTTGATGCGAGCACCAGCCCGGCCAAGCCCACCAGCAGCCCGTTCAGCACGTAAGGCAGAAACGTAAACAGCTTCGTGTTGACGCCCGCGTGAAAAGCTGCGCGCGGATTGCCGCCGAGCGCGTAGATGTAACGCCCGAAGACCGTGCGCGTCAGAAGCACCCACCCGGCGGCGAAGACGACGAGCATGATGATCACCGGCACTGGGAGACCGAGCACGCGCTCGCGCCCGACGAAGCCGAAACTCGCAGGGAGGTTGCCGATTGAACGACCGCCCGTGAGCGTGAAGACCAGCCCACGGCAGATCGTCAACATGGCGAGCGTGGTCACAAACGGCGGGACGCGAAACTGCGCGACGACGAAGCCGTTGAAAATTCCCACGGCCACGCCCACGCCGAGCGCGGCCACCGAGCCGAGGATGACCGACACGGTCGTCCCGCCCGACGCAGCGATCATCGCCGCCGACACCCCCGCGAGCGCGACGACCGACCCGACCGAGAGATCAATCCCGCCCGTCAAAATCACCATCGTCATCCCCACCGCGAGGATGCCCGTGATGGCGATGCTCAAGGCGATGTTGACGAGGTTCGGCACGGAAAAAAACTCCGGCGCGATGGCCGCAAAGACGATTGACTCGATCACGATGGCGAAGAGGATCACGTACTCCGTGACGCGTCGCCACTCAGAGACACGCGCGCGCAGCCCCGTGCCCTTCTCCGTTGTCACTTGGCTCATCTAGTGTCCGCTGTCTGTGGTGTCCTAATTTGATTTGTGCTCTGTCTTCCCTTGGTGTCTCCGTGGCTTAGCGGTAAATGCTTTTTAAAACAACTCACCACTAAGCTACGGAGACACCAAGGGAAGCTGAAGCAAGGACGATACTCAGATGTTTGTTTGGAAGATGCCGGGTGTACTGCTGACCCCGGCACGTGTGTCGATCTATTGCCCGCCCGACGCTTTCAGCGATTCGGCGTCAACGATCTTGACCGGAACGGCGATGTTCGGGGGCGACTGCCCGCCTGCGAAGTGTGTGCGAATCACGTCAATGGTCTTTGCGCCGAGGTCGCGCGGCTGTTGCGCCACGTCGGCCTTGAGTTGGCTGCCGCGCTGGATGGCCTTCACGGCTTCGGGCGTCGCGTCGTAGCCGACGATCACGAGGTCGTTGCGCCCGCGCGCCTCTGCGGCGGAGAGCGCGCCGAGCGCGCTGTCGTCGTTGATGCCGAAGATGGCCTTGATGCCGGAGTTTCCTTGCAACATGTCCTCCGCAGCCTTGAGCGAGCGGTCGCGCACGCCGCCGCCGTTTAAGACTGCGACGACTTTGACGTTCGGATATTTCGACGCGAGTTGCTCCTTGAAACCGTTCTCTCGATCCAATCCTGTCTGCAACTCTTGTTGCCCGATGATGCCGACGCTGCCTTGCCCGCCGAGGGCGCGCGCGATGAAATCCGCTGCGAGCCGCCCGCCCGCGAGATTGTCCGAGGCGACGTGCGAGACGACCCGGCCGCCCTGCGCCGCGATGTCTGCGGTGAAGACGGGAATGCCCGCGTTGTTGGCCTGCTCGATGGCGGGGCCGATGCCCTTCGAGTCGGCGGGGCACACGATGATGGCGTCCATCTTCTGCACGACGAAGTTTTCGATCTGCGATTGCTGCTTCGCCAGATCGAAGTCGCCGGAGGTGATGGTCAGTTGATACCCTTCCTTGTCTGCGGCGGCCTTCAAGCCCGCTTCGAGGTCGCGGTAGAACTCGTGTTCGCGCGTCAGCAGCGTCACCCCGATGCGCTTACTTGAAGACGATGAAGAGGAAGAGGAAGACGAGTTGCCCTGACCGGCGCGCTGGCAACCGAACATGAGCGCGAAGGTTGCGACGAGCAATGAGAGACAGCAGAGACGAGCAGACGATGTCATTATGCGTTAGATAGACCTTTCAAGCAGGGTGGAAAGAGTGCATAGAAAATCATAAAGTCGTAGAGATGTCAAAACGAATCTTTGACGCGACGCGCACGCGGCTTCACTTCTCTCCCCTTGCGCCCCCGCCCGCACTGCCCCCGGCGGCAGTTGCGACTCGCCGTGGAGCGAGTATAATCCCGCGCCGCGCGGTCGCTTGCGGCCGGGCGCGCAGGGCGTTGAAATTTCAACGCTGTGCGCTGTGTCCCGGCGGCAATCACGATGCGTGGACATGCCTATGAAGAAAAGAAAAATCGTTCTCATTCACACGTCGCCCGCAGCCATCGCGCCGTTGATGCGTTTCTACAACGAGGCCGCGCCCGAGTTGGAGATCACCAATCTGCTGGACGACGGCTTGCTGCGCCTGCTCGCGGCGGGAGAGCATCGAAGCGTCGAGCGACGGCTGGCCGAGATGCTCACGGTCGCCGTCCGCACCTACGAGGCGGAACTCGTGATGGTCACGTGCTCGTCGGTCACGAAGGGGATGGTCGAACGGCTCGCGCCGCTGTTCGATCTGCCGGTGCTCAAGATTGATTACCCGATGGCGCGCGAGGCCGTCGCCGAAGGACGCCGGAGGATCGGCGTCGCGGCCACCTTCCCGCCAACCCTCGTCCCGACCTCTCAACTCATCTCGGAGGCGGCAGAGGAAGCGGGCGCGTCAATCGAGATCATTCGGGAAGTCGTGCCCGAGGCATACGACGCGTTGCTTTCCGGCGACGAAGAAGCGCACGACGAACTTCTCTGCGCCGGAGTCGAACGGCTCGCCGCCAAGCGCGTGGACGTGATCGTGCTGGCTCAGATTTCCATGGCGCGCGTCCTGCCCCGGCTCGAAGGGAAGCTCGGCGTGCCGTTGCTGTCGAGTTTGCACACGAGCCTGGGCGCAATCCGCAGCGCGCTTAAATAGATGACGAGCGACCCCACGGCGGTTTCACACCACACGCCGACAAACGAAACGGAGCGTCTGCTGTTCGCGGCGGTGGCCGACGACGACACGGGCGCGAGCGATCTCGCAGGCATGCTCGCCGGGCAGGGCGTGCGGACGCTCCTCGTCTTAGACCTGCCCTCGCACGCGCAGTTCGCGGAGTGGACGCGCGGCTACGAGGCTGTGGTGATGGCCGAAGGGACGCGCAACCTCGCGCCCGCGATTTGCTACGAGCGCACGCGCGCCGCCATCCGGCTCTTGCAGACGCGCAGCCCGCGCCTCTTCCAACTCAAGTATTGCAGCACCTTCGATTCGACACCCGAAGGAAACATCGGCGCTTCGATTGACGCCGCCCTCGACGAACTCGGCGAGGACTTCACCGTCGCCCTGCCCGCCCTGCCCGTCAACGGTCGCACCACTTATCAGGGTTATCACTTCGTTCACGGGCAACTGCTGAGCGACTCTTCCATGCGCGTGCACCCGCTCACGCCGATGACAAACCCGAATCTGGTCGAACTACTCGGCCAGCAGACGAAGCGGCGCGTGGGACTCGCCCCTTACCAAGTTGTTCGAGCGGGCGCGGGCGTGCTGAAAAAACATCTGGAAGAGTTGCGCGCGGGCGGCGTCCACGTCGCGCTCGTCGATTGTCTCGACGACGAACAACTGGAAAACATCTGCCGCGCCGTGGCCGGCCTACGCCTCGTCACAGGGAGTTCCGCCTTCGGTATCAAGCTGCCCGACATCTGGCGCGAGCGCGGCTTACTCACGCGGCAGACCGTGCCTCCCACGCCCCCGTCCTTCACGGCGGGCGACAAAGGCTGCCTGCTCGTCGCCGGCAGTTGCTCGGCGGCCACCCTGCGACAAAACGAGTGGGTGGCGGAGCAAGGCGTCTCGGTGCGACACATCGCGCCCCCGAGTCTTCTAGACGGCGAATTGGATCGTGCGGAGATTATCGCGGAGGCTCGCCGCGAGTTGGGCGCGGGAAGACATTACCTGTTGACCACCTCGGGCGCGGCGGCGGAAGTGCGTGGGGTGCAGGAGTGGGGCGCGGCGCGCGGTCTATCCGTTCCCGCGCTCGGCGAGTCGCTTGCCTACGCGCTGGCCGAACTCGTGCTCGAAGTGCTCGAAGGGCAGACGGTCGGCGGTTTGATCTTGGCGGGTGGCGAGACTTCCGGCGCGGTGTGCCGGCGACTCGAACTCGGCGCGATGCAGGTCGGGCGCAACATCGAACCGGGCGTGCCTCTCTGCTATTCGCTCGGACGATTCCGCCTGCCCTTAGTTCTCAAGTCGGGCAATTTCGGAAGCCACGATTTTTACGAAAAGGCCGCCCGCGCCGCCGCACATAGCGGCGAGTACCTGACGATCTGACTTGCGCCGCCGGTTGACGCGCTTAACGGGCGGAGAATTTGTAGATGGTCGTCGAGTTGAAACGCCTGTCCTGGCGCAGCACGGTTGACGGGAAGCTCGGCTTGTTCGGCGAATCGGGAAAGTGCTGCGTCTCCAGACAGAATCCCTGGCGTTGCCCGTAACGCTTGCCGCCCTTGCCGACCATCGTGTTT
Organism: Pyrinomonadaceae bacterium; assembly: GCA_036009085.1. Lineage (GTDB taxonomy): Bacteria > Acidobacteriota > Blastocatellia > Pyrinomonadales > Pyrinomonadaceae > JAIVJZ01. The sequence continues at coordinate 13,365 of DASYMM010000470.1, forward strand.
TCGAGATAGTTGCCGGTGTAGAGTTGCATCCCCGGCTCGGTCGTCCAGAC
>DASYMM010000471.1:0-20437 GCA_036009085.1 Pyrinomonadaceae bacterium
GCGCGCGACAACTTCGCGTTGACCATCCCTGTCTCGACAACGGCGAGGCGATTCTCAACGTCAAGTTTCAACAGGCGGCGCATGCGCGCGAGTTCGACGACGACGCCGGAATCTATGGCGAGCGCGCCGCCCGAAAGCCCCGTGCCCGCGCCGCGCGGTGCGAAGGAGACGCGCGCCTGCGCGAGCGTCCGCACCACTTCCGCGACCTCTTCGGTCGAAGCGGGGAAGACCACGGCGCGCGGCCTGTGCTTGTGCTGCGTCAGCCCGTCGCATTCATAGACGAGCAGTTCGTCCGGCTCGCTGCGCACGTGTTCGCGCCCGACGATGGCGCGCAAATTTTCGACTAATTGATCCACGGAAGCGTTGTTTGGGAAGACGTATGATTTTTCTACCGGACAGGTCGCCCGCAATGATACACTACGCGCCCGCATGCCACACAAATGTCTCCGATCTCTTATGAAAATCAAATCTCTCGTTTCGCTCGCCGTCGCTTCGTGCCTGCTGCTCGCAACATCCAACCAGCAGGCCGGCGCGCAAAATATGTCGGCTGATCTCGTCATCGTCAACGCCAACGTTCACACGTTGGACAAAGCGCGACCGCACGCGGAGGCCGTGGCCGTCTATGGCACGCGCATCGCCGCCGTCGGCACGACCGCCGAGATACGCAAACTTGCGGGCGCGCAAACGCGCATCATTAACGCGCAGGGCGCGCTCGTCCTTCCCGGCTTCAACGATGCCCACGTCCATTTCATAGACGGCGGCGGCCACCTCGCCAGCGTGCAACTGCGCGACGCAGCCAGCCCCTCGGAGTTTGCCGAGCGCATCCGCGCGTTTGCCGCAAAGACTCCGAAGGGTCGCTGGATCACGGGCGGCGATTGGGATCACGAACGCTGGCCGGGCGCGCCGCTGCCGACGAAAGAGTTGATTGATAAGTTCACGCCCGACCATCCGGTCTTCGTCAACCGGCTCGACGGCCACATGTCGCTCGCCAACAGCGTCGCGCTCAAACTCGCGGGCGTCACGCGCGAGACGAAAGACCCGGACGGCGGTTTGATCGTGCGCGATTCGCAGACGGGCGAACCGACCGGCGTGTTGAAAGACGCCGCGATGAATTTCGTCTATGCGAAGATTCCCGACGCCTCCTTTGACGAAAAACTCGAAGCGGCGCGAGCGGCGACCGAACACGCGGCGAGCCTCGGCGTGACGAGCGTGCAGGATATGTCCACCGGAAACGATGTCGGCGTTTTGCAGACGCTCGCATCTCGCGGCGAGTTGAAGACGCGCGTTTATGCCGTCTCGCCTCTGCCGCAGTGGGAGCGTCTGGCGCGGACGGGCGTGCGCGCGGCGTTCGGCGGCGACATGCTGCGCGTCGGCGGTCTGAAAGGCTTTGCGGACGGCAGCCTCGGCTCCACCACCGCGCTCTTCTTCGCGCCCTACAACGACGCGCCGCAGACGCGCGGCCTGCTCGGCGACGAGATGTTTCCCGAAGGCGAGATGCAGAAGCGCGTCGAGGGCGCAGACCGCGCCGGTCTGCAAGTGATGATTCACGCCATCGGCGACAGCGCAAACGATCAAATACTTTCGATCTACGAGCGGGTCGCACAGGGCCACGGCGCACGCGACCGTCGCTTCCGCATCGAGCACGCGCAACACCTCCGCACGCAGGACATCCCGCGCTTCGGTCGCGCGGGCGTCATCGCTTCGATGCAACCCTATCACGCGATTGACGACGGGCGTTGGGCTGAGAAACGCATCGGCCACGAACGCGCACGCACAACCTACGCCTTCCGCACGCTGCTCGACTCCGGCGCGCATCTGGCCTTCGGCACAGACTGGTATGTCGCGCCGCTCAACCCGATGCTTGGCCTCTACGCCGCCGTCACGCGCCGCACGCTCGACGACAAAAATCCGCAAGGCTGGATACCCGAACAAAAGATCACTGTCGAAGAAGCCGTCCGCGCCTACACCGTCGGCTCCGCCTACGCAGAGTTTGCCGAAAACAGCAAAGGCACGCTCACGCCCGGTAAACTCGCCGACCTCGTCATCCTCTCGCAAGACATTTTCCGCATCAACCCCGTCGAGATCGAACGGACGAAGGTTCGCCTGACGATCATGGACGGCAAGGTCGTTTACGAAGAAAGAAAGTAGATGTCAGATGCCGGATGTCAGATGTTAGTAAAGAAGTGATCTGCTTTTACTAACATCTGACATTCGGCATCCGGCATCTTCCTCTGGAGGTTTAGTTGGAATTTACTGTCGTCGAAGGTCTGCGGACGCTGAAGTTCGATCTCGTCTTGACGCTCGCGCTGGCGGCTCTGTTTCTGTTTGCGGGCGGCATCGTGCAAAGGCGCGTCGGGTTTCTCAAGCGCGCGAGCATTCCGGCGGCGGCGATTGGCGGATTGCTGTTCGCAGGGATAGTGCTGGCCTTGCGTTCGCGCGGCACGCTCGGCATCGCGCTCGACACTACCTTGCGCGCGCCTTTGCAGATCGCTTTTTTCACCACCATCGGCTTCGGCGCGACGCTCTCTCTGCTCGGCGCGGGCGGGTGGCGGATGGTCTTGTTCTTCGTCATCGCGTCGCTCGCAGGGGTGTTGCAAAACGTCGCAGGGATGGGCGTGGCTCTCGCGCTCGGCGCGCCCGCCCCGCTCGGAATCATCTGCGGCTCGCTGACGCTGATGGGCGGCCCCGCGACGGGTTTGGGATTCACCACGCAGTTTGAGGCTTTAGGCATCACGGGCGCGGGCGCGCTCATTATCGCGTCGGCAACTTTCGGCATCTTCGTTTCAAGTCTCGTCGGAAACCCGGTCGCCGCACTGCTGATACGCCGCTTCCGTCTCGCCGCGCCGCGCGTGGAGACGCCGGGGCGAGACGAGGCGGCGGAGTTCTGGGCAATCGGCGCGACGGGCGAGATTAACGACGGGCGCGCGGAAGAAGTTGAACACGACGCGCGAAAGGAAGAAGCGTTGCCGCTCGCGGGCGGCGAGGTGTTGCGAAACTTGCTCGTCCTGCTCGTCGTGATGGGGTTCGGCGCGTTGTTGGGGATGGGCTTATCAAGCCTGCACATTGCGGGGCAGCCGGTGACGCTTCCGGCTTACATCGGCGCGATGGTGTTGGCCGCGCTCGTGCGAAATCTGGATGATCGTTACGGTTGGTTTCGGCTCGACATGCGTGCGATTGAGGTGTTGGGCGGGATCGCGCTCGCACTGTTTCTCGTCATCGTGCTGATGGATTTGAAACTGTGGCAACTCGCGGGGCTGGCCGTGCCGATGCTCGTGATACTCGCCGTGCAAGTTGTTCTTATGATAATTTACGCCGTCGCCGTGACGTTCGTTGTGATGGGGCGCGATTACGAGGCGGCGGTGACGACGAGCGGCCACATCGGTTTCGGTTTGGGCACCACGCCGAACGCCGTCGCCAACATGGAAGCCCTGACGGCGCGCTACGGCGCAGCCCCGCGCAGCTTTTTGATCGTGCCAATCGTCGGCGCATTCTTCATAGACTTTTCAAACGCGCTCATCATCACCCTGTTCATCAACTTCTTTCGCTAAAAATAATTTTGCTTATGTTGCATTGCACGAAAGTTCGTCTCGCCGTCATCGTCGGCCTGTTGCTGCCGGTCTTCGCCTCCAATCTTCCGGCGCAGGAAAAAGAGTGGATACGCAAGCCCCCGGCGCAGCAGTTGAATAAATTTACAGCCGCCACGTCGCCCGCCTTGCAGGCGATTGTGGACGAAGCGGCGCGGGAAACTCTGCGTCGTTTCAGCGACAAGAAACTCTCGGAGAATCAACTCGCGATCACCCTGATTGATCTGCGCGACGCGGAGCGACCCGCGCAAGCGAGCTATCGCGGCGAGGAGCGCATCTACACGGCGAGCGTGGTCAAGTTGTTTTATCTGGCGGCGGCGCATCGCTGGTTGGAAGACGGGCGTTTGAAGGAGACGACGGAGTTGAAGCGCGCTCTGCGCGACATGATCGTTGATTCGTCAAACGACGCGACGGGCTACGTGCTCGACGTGTTGACCGGCACTTCGAGCGGGATCGAGTTGCCGCCCGCGGAGATGCGCAAGTGGCAGGAGAAGCGAAACGCCGTCAACCGCTATTTCGCCTCGCTCGGTTACACGAACATCAACGTCAACCAGAAGACTTTTTGCGAAGACGCCTACGGGCGCGAAAATTTCGGGCGCGGCGCGAAGGGCGAAAACCGCAACAAGCTGACGACGAACGCCACGGCGCGCCTGCTCGCAGAGATCGCCACGCGCCGCATCGTCACGCCCGCGCGCAGCGAGCAGATGTTGGAACTGCTCAAGCGTGATTTTTCCGGCCAGAGCAACGACGCGGACGATCAGGCGCACGGCTTCACCGGCATCGCCTTGAAAGATTACGCGGGCGCGCGCCTTTGGTCGAAAGCCGGTTGGACGAGCAGCGTGCGCCACGATGCGGCCTACATCGAACTCCCGAACGGCGCGCGCTTCGTCCTCGTCACCTTCACCGAAGGCCACAGCAACGACCGCGACATCATCCCGACCGTCGCGGAACTTGTTCTTAAAGCAGTGACTAAAACAGTGACAAGTGACGAGTGACGAGCGGAAAACAGGTTTCAAGTTTCAGGTTCCAAGTTTCAGGTTTAAGAACTGAGGCTCTTTTGTCTTTAACTCGTCACCCGTCGCCTGTCACTCGTCACTGCTTTTGAGCCGTGATGGCGAGTTTTGTCCAGCCGATGATGTCGGTGGGGGGGAAGCGGTGGCGGGAGATGATGCGGAGGTAGCGTTCGGTGTTGTCGTTGACTTCCCGTGGCGGGTGGGTCTTGAAGCGAAACATGACTTCGAGCAGTTTGCTGACCGGGGCGGGGCGCACCGGGAGGTGGAAGAGGTAGCCGCCGGGTTTGAGCACGCGCGCCAGTTCGCCTAAGCCCTCGCGGAGCGAGACGTATTCGAGCGCGCCGCTCGTGGCGATGAAGTCGAAGGTTTCGTCTGCGAAGGGCAAAGAGAGCAGGTTAGCCTGCAAGAAGCGAACCTGATGCTGACGACCCGGCAAGACGTTGGCGACGGCCTGCCGCGCTTTTTGGAGCGACGAAGCGGAGAGATCAATGGCGGTGATGCGTGCGGGGCGCGCGAGCGTGCGGAGCATCGCGAGCGTTAAGAGTCCAGTGCCGCATCCGGCGTCGAGAATTTGCGCGTTGTCTTCGAGCGGCAGCGGGTGCTCGCGGAAATAGCGTTCGAGCGAACGACCGTAGCCGTTGAACTTGAACGTTAGATCGTAGAGACGCGCGATGCGGTCGTAGAGCGAGCCTGCCCGGTTGTCGTCGAAAGTCGTGCTCGTGGAATTTTGCGCCATGCGTTGAAGTAGGCTCGTGTGCTTTCAGAGTGCGACAGACGGAAACTTACTGTTGCCGTCCGCAATCGTGTTGACATCCGTGGTTGAACCTCGCCGTCGCCGTCGAGGCCAAGTTACAGGAGAATCCGCCGGCACGTTGTAGTACGTAAATTAACAGACCGAGACACTTATACAAAGACTGCCCGGAATCTTCAAGGAGACGCTTCGTGTTTGAGACCGAACAAGACGTGCTGGATTGGTATGAAGCGCAGCCGCGCGCCGTCAATAAAGAGTTTTTGGAGACGGTGAACTGGAAGGAAGTCCGCGCGCACCCGCTCCCGCCCGCCTTCAAAGATGTCATTCTGTACATGCGCGACGTGGAGAGTTTTACGGAGATCTACTACGACGAACTGTTGCGCACGCCGACGGGGAAAAATCCCGTCATACGCAAGTTTATGGATCGTTGGAGCGTGGAAGAGAACGAGCACGCGTGCCTGCTCAACCGCTTTTTGAACGAAGCCGGATACCCGACGAGCGAACGCTGGCAAGCCGAAGCGAAAGCCGCCATCCCTTTTCGCTACACCTTCGAGAACCGTTTTTATCCCGTGATCACCAACTGTTTCGGCAAATATTTTTCGGGCGCGCACATGGTCTGGGGCGCGATCAACGAGATGACGACGCTGCAAGGCTACCGCCGCCTCTGGAATCTCGCGGGGCATCCCGTGCTCGAACAACTGCTCCGCGCGATTGCGCGCGAAGAGTCTGTGCATTCGCATTTTTACTGGAGCATCGCGCGTTTGAAACTTGAGCGTTCCGGCTACACGCGTGCGGTCGCGCGCTTCATCATCGGCAAATTCTGGTCGCCCGTGGGGCAGGGCACGAAGCCGCAGGCCGAAACCGATTTCGTGATCGCGACGCTCTTCAAGGGCAAAGACGGCGTCGAGTTTTTCGATCAAAACGTCAACCAGCGGCTGCAACTGCTGCCGGGTTTCACGGGGCTGGAAAATGTCTCACAGCGAATTGCGCGGATCGCTCTCTAGACGTTATGCTCTGCGTTTATGAGACGAAAACTTCCCATCATCATTATCATCGGTGTGCTCATCGTCGCGCTCGCGGGCGGCGCGCTTTTGATGCGTCCGTCCGAGACGACGACGCGGCCAAACCTTGCTCAAATGCCGCCGACAACAACGGCTCCTACTGCAACAGCGAGTCCGAACCCGCAGGCGACCGTCGTGCCGCGTCCCGCCGCCGCGTCGAACATCGCGCCGATCACGCACCTGCGCGGGCGTAATGATGCGCCCCTGTTGATCGAAGAGTACGGCGATTTCCAGTGTCCGCCGTGCGGCTCCCTGCATCCGATTTTGAAGCGCATCGAAGGCGAGTATGCAACGCAGGTGCGCGTGGCGTTTCATCATTTCCCGCTCAGAGAGATGCACAAGAACGCCGGGGAAGCCGCGCGCGCCGCAGAGGCCGCCGCCGTGCAAGGCAAGTTCTGGCAGATGCACGACATGCTCTTCGAGAAGCAGTCGGAATGGAAAGATGCCGCTCCCGCGCGCCCGCTCTTCCTCGGCTATGCGCGCACGCTCGGCCTCGACCTGCCAAAATTCACGCAGGATATAGACAGCACGACGGTCAGCAATCGCGTGATGACTGACGAACAGGGAGGCACGGCGCGCGGCGTGACGGGGACGCCGACCGTGTTTCTCAACGGGCGTGAAGTGCCTTTTGCAATCGCGACGAGCTACGATAAACTGCGCGCCGTCATCGAAAGCGAACTCGCCGTTAAAAAGTGATCTCAGACGACACAGTCAACCGCACGGGCGAGCATGAACGCGAAGCCGCGCCGCGCCTCTCGCGCCTGTTTGCGCTGGCCGCAGTGCTCGCGCTCGCGGGGCTGGCCGACGCAGTCTATCTCACCGTCGAACATTTAACGGGGCACAGCGTTCGTTGCACCGTCACCAACGGTTGCTCCGAAGTCTTGAGTAGCCAGTACGCCACAATCGGCGGCTACCCGCTCGCCTTCTTCGGCGCGGTGGCTTATTTCACGGCCTTCAGCCTTGCCACGCTCGCGGCTTTCGGTTCGGAGCGCGCAGGGAAACTGTTCGCCGTGCTCGTCGCGCTGATGTTCGCCACGAGTCTCTGGCTGTTCTACCTGCAAGCCTTCGTCCTCCACGCCTTCTGTCAATACTGCCTGCTCTCGGCAGCCATCACCACGCTGCTCGTCGTGATAGTCGTCGTCAGACGCGCGACAAAAAAGTAGGACTCACCGCAGAGACGCAGAGAGTCGCAGAGCGGGCGCAGAGAAAACCAATCAACTCTCTGCGTGAACTCTGCGACTCTCCGCGTCTCTTCTGCGGTGAAGGTTTTCTCTGTTAGATAAACGACGCAACGAACTTTACCTGTAGTTCGGCACGTTGAGGCCGAGCGTGATGTCGCGTTTGGCGAGCCAGACGCCGCTGCTGTTCTTCGTCAAATGGACGATGCCGGAGCCGCCGCGATTTTGACGCCGCGTGCGTTCCCGCTCGACGAGCAGAGGGTCGTTGTCGAACACGTACTCGTCAATCCAGTACTCATTCTTATCAGGCTCTTTTACCGTCGGGTGAATGTGCGAGGGGATGTTCGCGTTTGGATATGAGGCGGGGCGGATGGTGTGGAATTTGTATGCGCCGTCGGCGTTCGTTTTGATCCAGCCGCGCAGGTGTCCGTGGCGACGCGCGCCGCCGGTCGCGTTCGGCGCGGGCGAGTAAATGCCGTTCGCATCCGTGTGATAGAGATAAAGAATCACTCCGGGCGCGGGCGTCTTCCCGTCCGGCTGATAGATCACGCCGCTGACTTCCATCGGCTCGCCCGGTTCGGAAGCGGAGGCGATGCGCGTCTCCGGGTTGAGTTGCTGCGGCATGCCGTCGTACATCAACTCGCAGCCGTCGCAGCCGCCGCCGACGAGCGGCCTCGTGTCGCGTTGCGCCGTTTGCGTCGGTTGCGTCTGCGCGGGACGTGTGCAGCCGAGGAAGATTCCGGTCGGCAACGCGACGGCAAAGACCGATGCGCGCTTGAGGAAACTGCGGCGACTCTCGCCGTGAAGTTCGCTGCGAAATGCTCTCTCCATATCATCCTCACTTTTGGTGACAAGATCGTTCAGCTATCAGACGACCGGGACGCAGTTTTCCTTCCAAAAATTTTTAGTCGCAAGCCGCGGCCTCTTCGCCGCAGGGCTTACATTTGGTTGTGTGTCACGTTCTGAAAAAATGGATGATTGCCCAGACGATACCGCTGAGGGAGAGCAGCAGCAGCAGGAGACAACCGGCGAGCGCGAGCTTCACTTTCTTCGCGCGATTCTCGTCAGGCGGGAGCAGCGGGTTTTGGGGGAAATAGGGCGGCGGCGTAGCGGTCGGCATTTAATTTGTTCCTCGTAATTGATAGCGGCCTTTAGTTATATTCAATCTAATCTCAATTCTTCCAACTCGCAGCGCAGAAGTTCGGCGACGCTCCACGCTTGCGCGATGCAGCCGCGCGGCGTGTGCGGCGCATCGCCGTCGAAGATTTCCGAGATTTGCCCCGCGCCCGCTTCCCGTAAGTGCTCGCGGAAACTTTGCACGTAGAGACGCGCCTGAGCGAGACTTGCGGGCGTGCGTCCGTGCACGCGCAGGTAAGCAGTGATGAATGGCCCGATGAGCCACGCCCAGACGGTGCCTTGATGATAGGCCGTGTCGCGCGCGTAAGAGTCTCCTTCGTAGCGCGGGCGATAATCGGGATGACGCGGCGAGAGCGAACGCAAACCGTAGGGCGTGAGCAGTTCGCGCTCAACCGTCTCGACAACTGAAAGCCCACGGCTTCCGGTCATGATCGGATGAGGCAGGCTGAGTGCAAAAATTTGGTTCGGACGAATGGCCGCGTCAGGTTCGCCCGCCAGATTGATATAGTCGAAGAGACAGTTGCCCGCCTCGTTCCAGAACAGCCCGTGAAAACTCGCGCGCGCAAGCTCGGCGAGAGCGCGGCAGTGATTGCGCATCCGGTCGTCGTCCAAACGCGCGGCGATCTCTTCGATGGTGCGGAGCGCGTTGTACCAGAGAGCTTGAATCTCCACGGCTTTTCCGGCGCGCGGCGTCACCACGTAGTCGCCGATCTTGGCATCCATCCATGTCAACTGCACGTCTTCCTGACCCGCGCTCAACAATCCGTCTTCGCAGGCGCGAATCGAATAGACCGTGCCGCGCTCGTGCCATTCGATGAACTCTTGCAAACGCGCGTAGAGATGCTCGCGCACAAACTCTATCTCGCCGCTCTCGCGGCGCACGAGTTCGCCGACGGCGTTGACAAACCAGAGCGTGCCGTCGGCGTTGTTGTATTCCGGCTCTTCGCCCGCGTCGGGAAAGCGATTCGGGATCACGCCCTCGCGCATGTGCGTGGCGAAGGCGAGCAGAATTTCGCGCGCCGTGTCGAACGCTCCGCGCGCTAAGGCGAGGCCGCCGAGCGAGACCATCGTGTCGCGCCCCCAGTCAGTGAACCAGTGATAACCGGCGATCACAGAACTGAGACCTTCGCCGCGCCGCACGAGAAATTGATCCGCCGCCGCAGTGAGCGACTGTGTGAACGCCTCATCCTCGCCCGCGCTCCCTGCGCCCGTGCTCGTTGCTACGTTGCGACGACGTTCGCGCTCGCGTTCTTCGAGGATGGCGGCGTCGCCTGCGGCGTGTTCTGCGGCGGCGGAAGCGATCAGGTCGCAGGTCGTGTCCGCTTCGATATTCCAGACAAGCAGGCACGGGTTGAACAGGTCTTCGTGGAAATCGAAACCGCGTGCGCGCTCCTCCGGGTATTCAAAATTTCTGTACCAGTGGCCTTCGATTGAGACTTGCGCGGCGTTGTGCGCGAGCAGCAGTTGCAAACTATCGTCCTGTTTGAAGAGACTGACGAGGTTCGGTTTGAGTTCGGCCTGCAAGAAAACGTCGAGTGCTTCGCGGCACAACGAGTGATAATCGCGGAAGGCGACGAGCGGGCGAATCTCAAGCGACGCGTGCGTTGCGCCCGAAGCCTGCACGCGATAACGCACGACCGTCGAGTTCTCGCCGTGCGGCATGAAGACCAACTTTTCGACGCGCGCGTCGCCGACTTGATATGTGAACAGGGGAAACGGGTCGAGCCGGAAGTTTACCTGTTGCCGGAAGCCTTGCGGGTGAATTACGCCCGGTTGATAGAAATTGGTGGAGAGATCAAAACGCTCACCGTCGAGAATGAGCGTCTCCTCGAATTTCGAGAGCAGCACGGTGCGCCCGGTCGGCGGTCTGAGCGCGGCGGTGAGCAGGGCGTGATAGCGGCGCGTGTTTGTGCCCGTGATGGTCGCGGAGGCGAAGCCGCCGAGATGGTTCGTCTCCAACCATTCACGCCCGGAGGCCGCTTCGAGGTTCTGGCAGTCTTCGGCGTCGAAATTGATCATCGTTTCAAGTCGCTCCTTCAGGCGGAAAACTTGTAACACAAAGTTCGGCATCAGGCTGCAAGAAATTATCCCGGGGCGCGTTCAGAGAGAGGGTACGGGGAAAATCTTCGGGATAGAGAAAATGCTGGCGGGGAGAACATCTTATGCGCAAACTGTTGATGGCACTGTCGGGCGGCGTAGTGATCGTGACTTTGAGCGTCATCGTTCTGGCACAGGGCAGGGGGAGCGTGCGCGCAGGTCAGACGGAGAGACGGACTGACGGGCGGACGCAGGGGCAAATCATTGAGCGCAGGCCGATCTATCAACCGCGTTTCGGGGTGGAAGTTTTGGCCGGGGGCGGCGCGCGGGAAAAATATCCGGCGCGCGGGAGAATTTACGTCGAAGCAGTTGAGGGCGAGGAGTATGCCGTCAGGCTCAGCAATCCGCTCCCTGTGCGCGTGGCCGTCGCGCTCTCTGTGGACGGCTTGAACACGATTGACGCGCGGCGCACAACCGCGCGCGACGCGAGCAAATGGGTGATCCCGCCCTACGGTTCGATCACGGTCAGCGGTTGGCAGATGAGTTCCACGCGCGCCCGCCGTTTCTACTTCACGAACGAGCGCGATTCCTACGCGAACAGGATCGGGCGGGCAACCGATCTGGGCGTGATCACCGCGGTCTTCTTCCGTGAGCGACGCGAGCGGACGGAGATCGTGCCGCCGTCGCCCTCGCCCCGCCCGCTCGAATCGGACGCGCGTGATGGAGAGCGCAGCAGCGAAGCGAAGCGCAAAGCGCAAGGCACTGCGCCCTCGGCAAGCGCGGACGGCGGCGCGAGCAATCGCGGGCGGGTCGTTGCGCCCGGCAAGGACGAAGAGTATGCGGCGACGGGCATCGGTCGCTCCGTGGGAAATGACGTGTGGCGCGTCGAGATGGATTTGGAGTCGCAACCTGTAGCGGACGTGACGCTTCGTTATGAGTTCCGCGACGCGCTCGTCAGGCTCGGCGTCTTGCCGCGCACGTTTCCGCCCCATCCCGATCCGCTGCGGCGACGCGAGCGTTCGCGCGGATTTGAAGACGGTTCGTTCTCCCCCGAACCGTAAGCCTGCGGAAGTTGCCTGTCGCGTGCGGGAACAGAAAACGGCGGCGCGGCGTCTAATCCTGCGGTCTCGATTGAACTGCTATACGCGGAGGCTCCTTTATGGCTCGATTCACCGACCCGCTCTCGCACGTCAGAGTTGCCGCGCCGTGTCGCGCCGATTGGGAGAAGATGCACGGCAACGAGCGCGTGCGCTTCTGCGGCGAGTGCAGCATGAACGTCTATAACCTCTCGAACATGTCGAAGAAAGATGCGGAGGCGTTGATCTTGAATGCGGAAGGGCGACTATGCGTGCGCTATTACAACCGCAGCGACGGCACGATTCTGACCCAAAACTGCCTGGTCGGCCTGCAAGCGTTCAAACGCCGTGTGTCGGGAATCTCAAAAGCCATCGCCTCTTCGGTCTTGAGTTTCTTCGCGGGGATGGCCGTGCTGGCGGGAGTTCAACAAGCGCAAGATTCTCTGAACGTCACGACCGAAGTTGGTATAGACCTGATCGATCCCGTCCCGCTCGTAGAAGAGGAAGCCGCGCCGCCGGAAGAAACCTTCACCATCATGGGCGGCATAGCCTTCGTGGATGAAATGCCGCAGCGACAGAACGCTTCCGATATATGAGCGGCGCGAAAATAGTTGAGAGTCTGCAAGTCTCAACAGATAGCTTCACCATTTCCGCTGAGTTTTAAACGCGCGCTTGCTTCTGTTGCTATCGTTGTCGCCGTAGGTCAGCCGTGTAGAGTTCTTTGTAGGCGCGATAGTTTGCCAGCACTTTGAAGACGTAGTCTTTCGATTCCGCAAAGCCGACTTCGGAGGAGAAGACGCCCGCGTCCTTGTGTCCGGCGCGACGCACCCAACGCGCGACGTTGTCTTCGCCGCCGTTGTAAGAAGCGGCGACGGCCTCCGGCAGATTCGGAAACATGCGAAAGAGATCGGCCAGATAGACGACGCCGATGCCGATGTTCACCTCCGGCCTGTAGAGATCGTCCTCCTGAATGTTTTTGTACCCCGCCTCCTCGCCGTACTTCGACGCAATATCCATCGTCAGTTGCAGCAAACCACGCGCGGCGGCGGCGGAGCGTGCGCGTTCTTTAAAGCTGCTCTCCTGTCGCATGATGGCGAGCACGAATCGCGGGTCAACCTTTCGTCTGGCCGAGGCGCGCAGGATGATTTCGCGATATGGCGCGGGATATGCGCCCGCTGCCGCGTCGAACTCACGGCGCACGGAGAGTTCGCGCGCGTCGGCTGCTCGTTTGGCCGCGGTATCGAATGAACGCAGGCGCGTGGTGGCTTGCCAGCCGTAGTAAGAAGAGGCTCTGTCGGGAATTGATTGATAGACGGCGACGGCCTGCGCCGTCTGCTTCGATTGTTCGAGCGCGAAGCCGCGCAGGTAGGCGACCTCGTTTTGCGTGGTCTGGACGGCGTTCGAGAAATTAGTGGCGCGCAGTTCGTCAGCCGTGCGTAGAGCGGAAGGCCAATCGCGTGTGGCTATGTCGAGGCGCAGGCGTGCGAAGATCGCGTTGGTGTCGGCGGGCGTGCCGCGAAAGCGTTCGCGCGTGCGCGTGATCCAGTTGATCGCTTCGTCGTTTCGACCCGCCTCGCGCCAACTGTCAATCGCGTTGAGATAAGCGTTCTCGATGCGCTCGCCCTGCGGGAAGCGCGCGACGTAATCGCCGTAACGCGTGGCGGCCTCGGCGGTGCGATCAAGCCGCAGGAGCGTCGCCGCGACATAGTAAAAGCCCTCGCGTCCCTCTTTCTGTCGCGTGAACTCACGGCCGAGCCGGTCAAAGAAGGGCAGTGCGTCGGCGTAGCGTCGTTCTTGATAAAAGGTGCGCCCCATGCCGAAGAGCGCGGCGGGGACGTTTGCGTCCGAGGGGTAGCGTGCGATGAGCGTCTGCCAGTGCTGGCGCGCTTCCGCAAAGGCGCGGTTGGCGTGGTAGGCGGCGGCGCGGCGCATGTGTTCGACGGGCGTGAGTTGTGCGAGTTGGCCGTCAATGGAGCGGCCTTCGCGGTCGAGCCGCCGCGCGTTCGAGAGCGCGTCGTCGCTTTGCTCCGCTTCGGAAGCGGATTCAAACAAGACCCCGCTCGAAGCATTCGAGACAGGCGTATGCGCCGTCTCGACGCTTGTACACGCCGGAGTGAGCGCGAGCGCGACGAGGCTGGCGAAGATGTATTGCGTCAGAGAAACAACCATGGCTGTCTTAATGGCAAAGAGATGAAACTGGAATCAACGCCTGCTTCGGGTGGAAGCGGAGAGAGTGGGCGCGGCAACTCGTTCGATGCCGATGCGACGAAACGCGTGCGCCGTTCGCCGGGCGGGGAGAAGTTGTAGGACGACCGGCTGAGGCGTGCCTGCTTCGAGCGTTGCGGTTCACGCGTTCAGCCGGTCGGCGCAGTAGTGGTTAGATGTTGCTGCCGCAGGTGGGGCACCCGCAATCGCAATCAATCGTCGTCGTCTGGCCTTTGCCTTCGCAATAGGCGCTGCAATACTTGCTGCCTTCGTCCGCAGGGCAATCGCAAGCGGCATGTGCGCATTTCTTTTTCTCGTCAGCCATGTCTCTGGTTCTCCTTAACTGGTAGTTGCTGGTCTGTAGCGTGCGTCTATTCTAACAGCCAACCCGCCAGCCGCGCACGCCGCGAACCGGAACGTGGCTCTATGAAGCGGCGACGCCTTCGTCTTCCTGAATCTCAAAACTCGAAACGATCTCGGCGGCGGGGCTGAGCGTCGCCGCAACGCTGCAATACTTCGTTTCGGAAAGCTCAATCGCCTGCGCCACGGCTTTTGCCGAGACGTTATGCCCGCGTACGATGTGCCGCACTTCGAGTCGCGTGTATTTGCGCGGATGTTCTGCGCGTCGTTCGCCGCGCACTTCGACGCGATAGTCCGTCACGCGTTCGCGTTTCTTGTTGAGGATCGAGATCACGTCAACCGCCGTGCAACTGCCGAGCGCGAGGAGCAAAAGTTCCATCGGCGTGGCGGCGGCGGAGCGTTCGTGTCTGGTGTCGAGCGTCTGCGCGTGGCCGCTCGGCGTGATGGCGACGAAGAAGTCGTCGCCCGCGTATCGAATCGTCGCTTTTGCATCTTCCGCGTTCATCGGATAACTCCTTATGGCTCGTCCGTCAAAGCATAGCACGGACGCTAAAAAGACGCTTAACAGTGCCCGCGTGCACACGAATTGCATGTACTACGGTGGCGGGAGGATGTTCCTGATAGTTGTAAGGGGAAAAGGCGATTCTGCGTGCATTTCGGTGAATCTGCATGATACGGATAAGCATGCAGTGTGCACGATGTTTGTACATAAACTGGCGTTATCAAGAGCGCGGAAAGTTCTTTTGAGTTGCGACCTGAAAAATTTCCGGCAACCGGCGCAAGGTAGTCTCGAATCTCATTTTTTGAACGCAAACGCAGGTTTGCATCTCTCCTCTTTTTCAAGAAACATCACATCCCCCCACAATGCAGAAATCACGAGACGCCGCCCGCAGGGGTTTTAAGTTCTCGTGAGAAGTTTGGAAGATCACTGATTAAGTGGAACAAGCAAATGGAGGGAAGAGCATTATGACCAGAGCAAGACAAATATTCTCGGCATGGATGGCGCTGGCGCTGTTGAGCCTCAGCTTCGGCGTGCAGGCGCAGACGACGCGCCGCCGCCCCGTCTATCGCAACAATCAAGTTCAAACGCAACAACTCCTCAGGCGTCTGGAAACCAACGCGGAGCGTTTCCGTTTGAGCTTGAGCCAATCGCTCGATCAAAGCCGTTACAACAACACCCGTCGTGAAGACAACATCAACACGGTGCTCGACGATTTCAACCACGTGGTAGATCACGTGCGCGAGCGCAACGACCAGCAGCAGTTAGCTGCCGCCGATGTCGAAGCCTTGCTGGCGCGCGCTTCTCGCCTCGACAGGTTTATGACGAACCAGAGCAATCGCCTGAGCGTCAGCGCGAAGAACGATTGGTCGCTCCTCAGAACCGACCTCGACCAACTCGCTGGCCTGTACAACGTGGCCTGGAATCGCACCAACGATGCCCCTTACTCGAACTATCCGCCCGCCGACACCGGCTACAACTACGACACCGGCTTGACCGGCACCTATCGTCTCAACGTGGCGCAGAGCGAAGACCCGCGCCGCGAAGCGCAACTCATCACCAACACTCTGCCCGCGCGCGACCGCCGGCGCGTCTATGATGCCGTCGTCGCGCGCCTTGAGCCGCCCGCGGAGATCGCCATCGAACGTCGCGGCGACAGCGTGACCATCGCTTCCACGCGCGCGCCGCAGATCAACTTCGTCGCCGACGGCAGCGAACGCGTCGAAAACGGAACCTACGGCAACACGGTGCGCGCACGCGCGGCCTTCAACGGCGACCAGTTGACCGTGAGCACGACGGGAAACCGCGACAACGATTTCGCCGTCACGTTTGATCCTCTTAACAACGGCCGTCGCTTGCAGGTAACGCGTCGCATCACCATGACGAACGTTAGTCAGCCAATCGTCGTGCGTAGCGTCTATGATCGCACAGCCGACGTGGCGCGCTTCGACATTTATCAGGGCACGCAAGGCTACCCGACAAACACCACCGGCAGCAGCACCGGCGGCTATGTCATCAACAACGGCGAAACCCTGATCGCCACGCTGAACAACGACATCAATACCAGAAACGCGCGTGAAGGTGATCGCTTTACGATGAGCGTGCGCGAGCCTTCGCGGTATGCGGGCGCGACCATCGAGGGGCATCTCTCGCAGGTCAGCCGTTCGGGTCGCGTCACGGGTCGTTCGACGGTGACGTTCAACTTCGACCGCATTCGCACGCGCGACGGTCGCACGTCTGACTTCTCCGGTTTCGTCGAAAGCGTCCGCACGGTGAATGGTGAAACCGTTCGTGTGGATAACGAAGGCACGGTGCAAGACAGCAGCCAGACGGATCGCACGGTGCAACGCACGGCCATCGGCACGGCGGTCGGCGCGATCATCGGCGCGATTGCCGGCGGCGGTAAAGGCGCGGCCATCGGCGCGGTGGTCGGCGCGGGCGGCGGCGCAGGCTCCGTCTACGTGCAGGGCAGCGACGACCTCGATCTGCGCAGCGGCTCAGAAGTGACGATTCGCGCGAGCAGCCCTAACCAGTAATCCGGGACGCTCGTTTTAAAACAACTTGAGCGGGAGAGGATTCTCGTTCGCCGTCGGAAAAAAGCGACGGGCGGACGAAAATCTTCTCCCGCTTTTTGCGCGAAGTGAACACTTGAAAAGTTTTATGTTATCCTCACATTATGTCCGCAATTCTTGTCGTTGACGACGACGATGCAATCCGCGATACACTCTACGATCTCTTCTCCGAAGACCACCTCTGCCACGTTGCCGCGACGGCTGAACGCGCGCTGGAGTGGTTAGCCAAAGATGTCTATGACGTGGTGCTGACGGATATTTCGATGCCCGGCCTGAGCGGCGTGGAACTGCTCGGCTATGTCCGGCAAAACCAGCCGCAAACGCCCGTGATCATCATCTCCGGCATACAGGATGAAGAACACGCCAAGGGCATGATCAAGCTTGGCGCGTTCGACTATTTGTTGAAGCCATTCAGATTGGAAGATGTCGAACGAAGCGTTGCGCGCGCCATTGAATATCACGCCCGAATGCTCAAAGAGGGAAACGCCTCTTGAAAGTTAGTCGCGCTGGTTTTGAGAGCGCGGCAAAACTACTTCCTGTTTTCCTTTGCGCCTCCAGCGAGAAAACATTTCTCACGCAAAGTCGCAAAGTCGAAAAGGAAAACATAAAGCGTTGTCATGCGCGGCGGACGTTGACGTCGCATGCTCTATGCGGCAACCGTGTTCAAACCGCTCTTGCGCGTTTCAATCTTGCGCCGCTTGATGTCTTCAATGATCTCGGTGATGCGCGACAGCGAAAACGGTTTCGTCACGACCCAATCAATGTGCGCCGCTTCCTGTTCGTTTGATCCCACCACATCGCCCCATCCCGTGATCACTGCGAGCGGGACGCCTGCGTTGAGTTCGCGAATCAGACGCGAAAGTTCCCAACCGCTCATGCCCGGCATCCCGATGTCTGTGAAGACCGCGTCGAAATTTTCCGCACCGAAGAGCGCGAGCGCCTCGGCTCCGCCGCTCGCCGCCACCGCCTCGCAGTTCTCGCTTTGAATCATCTCGCAGAGCAATGCACGCACATGCGGCTCGTCGTCAACGACGAGAATCCGCGCGCGCGCCGGATCGCCCACCAGCAAAAGGCTCGGGGCTGTCGCGGCAGCAACGCGCGTTTGCTCCGTCTCCGTGTGCGAAACCTTCGACGCGCCTTTTGCCAACGGCAACTTGAGGTGAAAAGTGGAGCCGCGTCCGGCTTCGGAGGCAACTTCGATTGTGCCTTCGTGTCGGAGGATGATGCCGTAGCTGACCGCGAGGCCGAGTCCGTTTCCGGCTTTGCCCTTCGTCGTGAAGAACGGGTCGAAGATGCGCGAGCGCACTTCCGGGGTCATGCCGCAACCCGTGTCGGACACGCTGATGATCACGTGTTCGTCGTCCTCATCCGTGGCGAGCGTGAGCGTGCCGCCCGCGGGCATCGCGTCCACGGCGTTGAAGACCATGTTGACCAGCACTTCGCGCAACTCCGACTCGTCGCCGCGAACGAGCGACTTAGAGTTGACCTGCACGTTGAGTCGGATATAGATGTTGTCGGCCTCGGCATTATCTTTCCAGCGCGGGCGCGTCATTTCGCTCACGTCGAACAGGAGTTGATCAACCGAGACGGGCGCGAAATCATGATCGCGCCGCTGGCGTGCGAAGTCCTGAATGCGTTTGACAGTTTTCGCGCCGTCTTCCGCGGTCTTGATAATTATCTCAAGGCCGCGCGAAAGTTTTTCCCTGTCGCCGGTGCGCAGCATCAGTTGCGCGCGACCGAGGATTCCGGCGAGCGTGTTGTTGAAATCGTGCGCGACGCCCGAAGCGAGTTCGCCGAGCGCGGAGAGCTTTTCGAGTTGCGCAAACTGCTGGCGCAGGCGTTCCTGTTCGGTAATGTAATGAGACAACTCGGCGACGTGTCGCTCGGCCTGCTCCGCTTGCGCTGCCGACGCCTCGACGTTCTTCATGTAAGTGACGTATGTGAAATAGACGACGCAGATGAAGGGGAGCGTGCCGATGAAAGCGTAGAAGCCGACGACGCCGATGAATTTGGCGATAACGGCGGCGGCGGAAGCTCCTGTGATGTAGGTGAGAGAAGTCCAGAGATACTTCCTGCGCCACGAATCCCAGAAAGGCTCGTTATACTTCAAAGCTCCGGCAATGGCGACCGTGCCGGAATTGACGACATACTGCACGGAGGCCATGATGCTCGCGGCGAGCACAAAATGAGGCGAATAGGGCGCGGAGGTCAGAGAGACGATGTCGCCGAAAAAATATTGAACGCATTGGAAAGTGGCGAAGGTTGAGACGGCCATCGTCGCGCCGTTGAAAATCAGGGTCGAGGTCTTCTTGCTGATGCGGAGGGACGTGACCATGCCGTCGAGCGTGGCGAGCAGCACTGCCGCTTCGCCGCCGAAGATGAAGATGGTCAGGAAAATAAATGTGTCGGAGACGGAGATGTGGCCTGACACGCGCGGAATTTTGATGCTGATTTGCGCGCCGATGGTGAGCGTCATCACGGCGAGCAGCATGAATCTCACGTCTATGCGCGCGAAAGAGAGATCGTTGAGCGAGATGAACACGGCACAGAGGCCGAGCACGCTCAGCATCATCATGTAGGGTTTAGCGAAACGTTGTTTGCCGGCTTGTTGCATCGTCGTGCGGGATTTTGGCAGAGGAAGTTTTTGACGGGGAGGCTCGATTGATAAAGCAAATGACGGGCGCGCTTGAAGTTTCAGAGCGCGCCCGTCATTTTAAATCGGCGGGCGCGTCGCCCGAGGCGGAAGCGTTACTTCAAAGAATTGTCTTTCGTCACGGCCATGCAGGAAGTGTTATCACCGCGCGTCAACGCCAGTTTGGTTTGCGAACGAAGATCGCCGATGAGCACGCCGTCGCCGATAAGCACTCCATCGCCGATGAGGACGCCGTCGCCGATTAAAACACCGTCGCCGATGAGCACGCCCGTCCCAAACAGGAACGCGCCTTCGCCGAGCGTCGTGCCGTAACTCGTTAGAATACTATCGCCGATGAGGACGCCGTCGCCGATCAAAACGCCGTCGCCGATGAGCACGCCCCTCGACTCTAAGGTGCCGTCGCCGAGCAACCTGCCGAGGTCGTACATCTTCTGGTAGCGGGTGACGAGATTGGAGCCGGTGGCGTAAGTGTGGTCGAGGATGAGACCCTGCGACCACTGGAAGGTTTTGCCGGAGATGGTGGTTTGCGGCGTGGGGAGCGCGCAGTTGTTGCAGAGCAGCGGCGCGCCGAGGGGAAGCGCGGCGGTGTTGACATCCGTGCGCATCGCCTTCGCGAGTCGCATCGCGCCCTCGACGTTGAGTTGGCCTGCGCCCTGCTCGAACATGTTGAAGTTAGCGAGCGGCTGCGCGGTGTACATCAAGATCGCTTTGGCGAGATTGGGCGTGAGCGAGGGGTTAGCTTGCAGCAACAAGGCTGCCGCACCGGCCACCACGGGAGCCGCCATCGAAGTTCCTGACAGGTACATCTGCT
>DASYMM010000472.1:0-15929 GCA_036009085.1 Pyrinomonadaceae bacterium
GAGTTGGGGCGGCGCGTCTGGTGTTCGATCTACGACGGCGACCTGCTGACGCGCGCCGCCGCCCTCTCTTACTACTTTCTGCTCGCGCTTTTCCCGCTGCTGCTTTTCCTCATCGCCATGCTCGGATATTTCGCCGAGGTGGGCACGGAACTGCGCGCCGATCTGCTCCGCTACCTCTCGCACATCATGCCGCGCTCGTCCGCCGCGCTCGTCCGCACCACCGTTGACGAGATCGCGCAGAACACAGGCGGCGGCAAACTCACTTTCGGACTCTTGACCGCGCTCTGGGCTGCGTCCTACGGGATGGGCGCAATCAGCGAAACTTTGAACTCCGCTTACGGCGTCAAAGAATCGCGCCCGTGGTGGCGCGTGCGTTTGACTTCCATCGGCCTCACCATCGTCATCGCCGTCCTCACGATTTCGGCCCTGTCGCTCGTGCTCTACGGCGGCGAGATCGGCGACGCGCTCGCCAACCGTTTCGGGTTCACCGAAGCCTTCACGCTGGCGTGGAAGATCGTGCAGTGGCCGATTGTGCTGGCCTTCGTGCTCGTAGCCTTCGCTTTGATCTACTTCTTCGCGCCCGACCTCAACGACCAGAAGTGGTACTGGATCACGCCCGGCTCGCTCGCGGGCGTCGTGCTCTGGCTCCTCGTCTCCTTCGTCTTCCGCATGTACCTGCGCTTCTTCGACAACTACAGCATGACCTACGGCTCGCTCGGCGCGGTCATCGTCCTCATGCTCTGGTTCTACCTGACCGGCACGGCCATTCTCATCGGCGGCGGCGTCAACGCCGAGATCGAGAACGCGGCGGCAGACGAGGGCACGCCCGGAGCCAAACGCCACGGCAGGAGGAGTCCGCCAAAGAAGGCAGAAAGAAAAAAGGATGAATGATAAGGGATGAAAGAAAGCGTTAACTCAAGTGTGTGCTTTCCTTATTCATCCCTATCTACTCCTGTCCCGCTGCTCGACATCGAGCCGCCGCCCGTGCCGCCGCCGACCGGCGCGCCCCCGCTGCTCCCTGCGCCCACATCCCCCGCGCCACTCGTCCCGGCGGGCGAGCCTGTGAAGTCCATCTCGCCGACCGCGCCGATAGTATTGTCCGCGCTCGCCGCCGTCGTGCCTGCTTGCTCGTCGCGCCCGTCCGACGGCAGATAAACCTGCGCGCCGCCGATTACGCCGGGCATCACGTCGTCGTTTTCACTGTTGCCCGTATCTGTGCCGCCCGTGCCGCCTGCGATTCTATCCACCTCGTCGTTTTTGCTGTCGCTCATAGCCATCTCCCTCCCGTTGCTCGAATTCAGCGTCCGGCCTTCGGTCGCTTCGGATTAGACTTCGCAGAAGACTTCGGCTGCGCCGCCGCTTCGTCTGCGTCCGTCCCCAGATTTTCGTCCGGCCTGTCGTGCTGTGCTTGCACGACTTCGGAACGCTTGCCGAGTTTGTTCTCCGCGCCCCGCTTCGTGCTCTGCTTCTTGCCTTCGCCCGTCGGCGGTTGATTCACCTTACCACGGCTCTTATTCGCCATCCGTTTTAGTCCTCCCTGAAATCGTTATACTCGATAGTCTAACTTATCTTTCGGAAATTCCTGCGCCTAACATCTCTGACGTTATGCCTCGTCGCGTGCGAGCAACTTGCGCGCCTTCTCCATCTCTTTTTTGCCCTCGCTGCTCACATGCGGGTAGCGTAGTTTGAGCGACTTCAACTTGTCGAGCACGAGATCGGCGACGACGAGCGCGCTGAACCAACGCTCGTCTGCGGGGACGACGTACCACGGCGCGCGCTGCGTGTTCGTTTGCGTGATGGCGTCTTCAAACGCGCTCATGTATTCGTCCCACAGCGCGCGCTCCGTCACGTCGTTCATCGAAAACTTCCATTTCTTCTCCGGCACTTCGAGACGTTCGAGCAGGCGTTCGCGCTGTTTCTCTTTCGAGAGGTGGAGGAAGAACTTCATCACGTGAATGCCGTTCTCCGTCAGGTATTGCTCGAAGTTGTTGATCTGCTGAAAGCGTTGCCGCCAGATGCCTTTTGCGTCGCGGATGCGCGGCGGCAACTGCTGGTCTTCGAGCCGTTCGGGATGGATGCGCGTGGAGAGCACTTCCTCGTAGTAGGAGCGGTTGAAGATGCCGATCTGCCCGCGCTTCGGCAAGTTGCGGACGAAACGCCAGAGGTAATCGTGCTTGAGTTCGGTCGCGCCCGGTTTCTCGTTGATCGTTACCACGCAGCCCTGCGGGTCAACGCTCGACATGACGTGCTTGATCGTGCCGTCTTTGCCCGCGCCGTCCATCGCCTGAAAGATGAGCAGGAGCGACTGACGCTCCTCCGCCAGCAGTTTGTCCTGATACTGCGCGAGGCTCTCGCAATCCCTCTGTATCTTCGCCTCCGCCTCTTCCCGGCTCTTGAATCCTCCCGTGAAGGCCGGATCGTAACTTTCCAGACGCAACCTCTTGCCCGCAGGCACGCGAAACTTTCGTTGACTCATTCACACCCCGTTCTCAAGTTGTCATTGAACTTATAAAATAAAAAGTAGTGTCCTCGTTTCAACTTTCCTCTGTGCCCCCTCTGTGTCCTCTGTGGTGAATGCTTTACTAAGACACTCACCACAGAGCGCACACAGAGAGTTCACATCAAATGCGGACACCACCGAATTATTTCCTAAATTCAACTCGCGATTATCGCCCCGGCTCCGCAACTCCGACGCTCGCGTCCACGGCGAGGAGTTTGCGCGCCTCACGCCTCAGCGCGGGCAAGCGCAAGCTGAAGACGAGCGCGCTCAGGACGCAGCCCGCGCCGCCGAGGGCGACCGTGTTGGCCGCGCCCACGCGCTCTGCGAGCCACCCCGCCAGCAGCGCGCCGAGCGGAGCCATGCCGAGAAACATCATCGAATAGACCGCCATCACGCGCCCGCGCAGTTCGTTCGGAACCATCGCCTGTACCAGCGTGTTCGACGAAGCGATCTGAATGATCATCGAAAAGCCGACGCAAACCAGCACCGCCACCGCCATCCAGAAGACGTGCATCTGCGAAAACAAAATCAGGCTCGCGCCGAAGCCCGCGGACGAGGCTGCCACCCAACGCCCCATCCCCCGCACACCACGCCGCGCCAAAAGCACGAGCGCAGCCGCGAGCGCGCCCACGCCCGCTGCTCCGAGCAACATGCCAAGCCCGCCCGCGCCCACGTGCAGGATGCGGTCTGCGAACACGGGCATCAACACCGTGTAGGGCATCCCCAACAAACTCACGAGTCCGAGCAGAACGATCAAAGCGCGAATCGGCGACGTGCGCCCGACGAAACTGAAACCCTCCACGACGCGCCTCATCGGCGACTGTCGCTCCGCCGTCAAGTCCGTCTCCAGCTTCGTCACGCGCATGCGCAGCAATCCGGCAAGGACTGCGACGTAACTCAGTGCGTTGACGAAAAAGCACCAGCCCTCGCCGATAGATGCGACGAGCACGCCCGCCATTGCCGGGCCGACGAGCCGCGCCCCGTTGATCATCGAAGAGTTGAGCGCGATGGCGTTGACGAGGTCTTCGCGGCTCACGAGGTCTGCGACAAACGCCTGCCGCGCCGGAATGTCGAAGGCGTTGACGACGCCCAAGAGCGCGGCGAGCACGTAGACGTGCCAGACGGCGACTGTCCCCGTCAGCGTCAAGACGGCGAGCGCGAATGCGAGGAGCATGGCGAGCGTCTGCGTGGCGATCAAAATCCGGTGACGGCTGAAACTGTCGGCCAGCGCGCCGCCGAGGGGCGCGAGCAAAAATCCGGGCATCTGTCCCGCGAACGCGACGAAGCCGAGCGTCGCCGCCGAACCCGTCAGGCGATAGACGAGCCACGACTGCGCCACCAGCTGCATCCACGTGCCTGTGAGCGAGATAAATTGACCGCTGTAGAAGAGGCGATAATTTTTGTGGCCGAGCGAGCGCAAGGCCGCCGGGAGTCTGAATCCGTCCCGCGCGGGCGCGTCCGGCACGCCCGCTCTCGTAAGTCCTGCTGGAATAACTTTCACCCCTTGCCTGTATCTCTCACATCGCCCGCCGGTTCGCACCGCGCGCGACATCTCAAATCATTGCCGTTTGAATTAAACCGTCTAAGATAGATGAACGACACCCACTATAAGATCGCCGCAACACAGAATGACGACCTTCATTTCAAGAAACTGTGACAAAAGCCGGTTCGACTCGCAAAACTTCGCGCGACCAAGGAATAGAACCACGAAATGACACGAAACAGCACGAAACAGCTTTTGAGTAAGCTTCCAAACGTACTTTGCGCCTTACGTCTTCCCTTTGCGCCTTTGCTTGAAAATCGTTCACGCAAAGGCGCAAAGGGAAGACGTAAGGCGCGAAGGAAGCCGGGAAGACGTTTGTTGCGCGTTCTACTTGCCAGACTGCTCTTCGAGCGATTGGAGGGCGCGTTCGAGCATCGCGCGGTGCGCGGGATTGGTGGCGCGGCTGAGTTGGTCGAGGATGCGCGCTTTGGAGAGCCGGAGCGATTCGTTTTCGGCTTCGCGCGCACGCTCCTCCGGTGAAGAATTGTTCCTGCGCTGGCGCGCTTCCGCCGCCTCCTGCTGCCGCTCCTGTGCATCTTCCATCTGCCCCGCCAGCGCATCGCCGTCCCATCCTCCAGCCATTTCCCACGCTCCTTCCCGCGCCGCACACGCCGGCGCATCGTCAGTCAAACTCGTAACATCAAAAACCTGCCGACCCGTTCACTCATCCGTCCCAGTCTTTGCGCGCGAACGTTTCAGACGCGAGCGACGCGCCTTCTCTTCCAGCGTGCGCTCCTTCGCGGCGCGCGTCTGTCGTGTCGGCACGCGCCGCGCCGGACGATGATTCAGACGCTCGACGCGCTCGCGCAGTTTCTCCAAACAGATCGCTTTGTTGCGGTGCTGGCTGCGCTCTTCGCGACAGGTGACGACCACGCCCGAAGGCAGATGCGTCAGCCTCACCGCGCTCTCCGTTCGATTGACGTGCTGGCCGCCGGGGCCGCTCGCGCGAAAGGTGTCAACCTCGCACTCGCGCAACAAGTCTTCATCCGATTCCGGCAGTATGATCTTCACTTTAAGCACGTCCAACAAAACTCTGCCCGGAGATAAACCGCGAAAACACGCGAACCGACACGAAGATGATTAGTGTTGTTTCATGTGTTTTCGTGGCTACATGTTTTGATTAAGTAGTTCCAACTTCAACGAACTGTTATCGGAGCAGCGTCCGCGGCTTCGACCGCGCCCGACGATGTTCCCACGCGGTTCAGGCTAGTTTGATGACGTTCTTGATGCCCCCGGCCTTGCCGAGCAGCAGGTCTTGGTGTTGCTCGATGGGCACGCGCGCCGTGATCAGCGAACTGAGGACTTGCGGCCAACGCGTGTTGAAGATTTCCAGATCGCGTATGGCGGCCTCGAAAGCGTCGCGCCCGGCGTTGACCGTGCCGAAGAAGACCTGATTACGCAGCACCAGATTGCGCATCAGAAAGTCCGTGTCCACGGCGACAGGGGCTTTCCGTCCGGGCACGCCCGTAAAGACGAACACGCCGTTCGTGGCGAGAAACTTCATCACCTCGAACGCGAGACTCGACGCGCCCACCGCCTCATAGACGAGATCAATGCCGCCAACCTCTTCGGCTATCTGCTCGACCGTGTGCGTCTCCGCGGAGAGATACTTCGCGCCGAACGATTCGACGAGGCGGGCTTTCTCGCTCGTCGCGCCTTCTCTCGAATAGACGTAAGTGTCGAACCCTGCCACCGAGAGCGCCATCGCGCCGAGCAGGCCGACCGGCCCCGCGCCGAGCACGAGCGCGCGATGATACAGCCACTCCTGCGCGCTCGCGCCGCCTTCCGCCACCGCAGCGGGCGCGGGCTTCGCCTCGCTCCCCGGCTTTGGCACTTCCCACGGCAAGCGTTGCTGCACCTGCCACACCTGCGTCAGAGCCTTCTCCGCAATCGTCAAAGGTTCGACCAGCACGCCGACCTCGCGCAAGTGCGCGGGCACGACGTTCATGTATCGCTCGTCGTCAACGAAAAACTCCGTCATGTATCCGTGTTGTTCCTTGATGCCGCGCTCTTTGAAGTCGCCTGTGAAGCAAAAGTCCTGCCGTCCCATCCGGCACGCGACGCAAGTTTCGTGCGGGCACGGGCGGCGCACGGACGCGACGACCAGATCGCCCTTCTTCAAACGAGTGACCGACTCGCCCGTCTCCACGACTTCGGACAGAGATTCATGGCCGAGCACGAGGTAAGGAGAACCGGCGGGCGGCGTGCCGTACTCGAAGGCGCAAATCTCCTTGTCCGTGCCGCACACGCCGACTTCGAGCACGCGCAACTTAACCTCCGTCGCCGCACCGATGCGCGGCTCCTCTTGCTCAACAATTTTAACTTCCTTCGATTCGGGAAAGACTGCGACTGCTTTCATAATGTTTTTCTCACTTGTGATTGCGGTGATAGAAAATGACCTAAGACATTCACCGCAGAGGCGCAGAGCGGAACGCAGAGTTAGCGCAGAGAGTTGAATGTTTTCTCCGCGTTTCCTCTGCGGCTTGGCTCTGCGTCTCTGCGGCGAGTCTTACTTTCATTCCAGCCCAACTCGCGCGGCTTATTCGCCGAGCGCGGCGTATTTGAAGATGCGGAACCTGTATTGCTGCTGGTCGCGGATGTTCTTCGCCACCGCGCCGTGCACGTTCTCGTCCCAAGTTGTGTACTGTTCGACGAAGCGGTCAGCCGCGGCCTTGTCGCCTTCGGATTGCACTTCGAGCACGCGCTTCAACAGTTCGCCGACCGTCTCGTGATATTTGCCGTAGTTGATCAAAAGCCGTTTCGTCTGCGGGTCGAAGCGCAGCACGCCGCGTTCTAAAAAGAAGTTCCACTGCATGAGTTGCATGGTGTTGTAGGGCTGCGTGCGGCGCGGGCGGTTGTTCTGCAAGACGCGCTGGATGCCGCTCGCGTAGAGCGAGCGCAACTGCGCGTCCGTGTAATAACCGGCTTTGCGCAACGCTTCCGCAACGTAGAGCGAAACGAGGTCGGCCTTCATCTCTTCGAGCAGGCTCGAATTCTCCTGCAAGGCCGTGTCGAGGTCGCGCCCGTCCTTTGTCTGATCCACGCCGAGATAGTGGCCGACTTCGTGCCAGAGCGTGCGGTAGAAACTTCCGTCGAACGTCAATTCATCTTTGTGCGCGGGTGCGACCGCCGCGCCCCAAGCGTTGCCGGAGCCTTTGAAAATTTCCGGGTGGCGCATGATGTTCGCGCGCAAAAGGATCGTGCGCCCGTAGCGGCGCGCGAGATAACTTTCGTTCGGCAGGATCGTGGCGGTGTTGCCGCCGCGCGCCTGCCCGAAGTCTGCGATCACGTCGTAGACGCCGACGGGGATGTCTTCGCGCACACGCTTGTGGCGATTGTATGGCAGAGAATCTTCGAGCGCCTGCAAGCCGCGCATCGCGCGACGCAACTCGTCCGTCTCCTGCCTGCGCGTGGCAAGCAGGCTGAAAGCGTAGAAGGCTTTGACGCCGTAGAGTTCGTCGTCGTAGACCTCGTATGAGCCGATCTGCGCGTTCAGATTTTTGAAGCGACCCGTGATCCAGGCGGCGTCGCCCGACTCGTAATCGTCGGAGAGCAAATCGCGGCTACGGTTGCGCAGGTAGCGCGCGAACTCCTCGTCGTCCTTCTGCACGGCGTCGGCGGCTTCGTTCAGGAGCGCGTGCGCTTTGGTCATCTCGTCTGCGAACGCGACGGAATAAGGCACGGCGTATAACATTTTCGCATCGGGGCGCGCTTGCAGTTTGGTCAGACCGCTTTGGAGGCCGGGATGCAAAGTCGAGAGCACCGGGTACTGTCGGAGGACGGCAAGGTCTGCTCTCAAATTTTGCGCGGTCGCGCGGCGGACGACTGTGCGCAAGTCTAGAATCGCATCTTTACTTTCGGGGTGCGCGGCGAGAAAAGTTTCCACCTCCGGCTTCGTGATGCCCCACGGATAGACGTTCGCTCCGGGCGGCGTAGGCTCCACAGGCAGAAACGGCTCGCGCTTGTTCTCAAGCGTGGTGGCAATCGGCCCGTTGTTGAGGCGATAGATGGCGAGGAGATTTTGCGTCGCTGCGCTTGCATTCGTGCGCCGGTCGAGCGCGGCGAGCGCGCGGCGTGAAGTGAGCGCGTCCGCGTGGCGTTGCCGCTCGTACACGTCCTGAAAAATCTGCCCGACTTCGAGCAGCTTGGCGACCGCCGTGCGCTCGCCCGCGCTCAGGTGCGAAAGATCAGGCGTCAGAGTCACGGTCTGCGTCTTGGCGATGATCGCCCCGCTTCGTTCAAGCGACCAGTAACCGGCGGGCAACCCTGCCTGAGACGAAGGGCGCGGCGAGCCGACTTGCGCCGGGGCGCACACGCACGCGGCCAATATGAAAATTAATCCCGTAAAGAATTTCATGCTCCACCTCTGCCGCTGTTTGCAAGCGGCTGCCGTCTCCAGTTTCTGTTGATTTTATCTGCCGCCGATTTTACCGGAAGCACGCGCCTTACAGAAGCAGCCGCGTCGCTCGTGCTCGCCGTCGCGCGTGTCCGGTGCGTCACGGCGCACGCGCGCATGTATAATCCTGCCCCGGCGGATTTGTTAAATTAGGTGCAACGACGCGCGGCGGAAAACTTCATTGGCAGAGAACAACCAACAACTGATCGCACATCTTCTGAGAGCCGTGGAAGACCTCGTCGCCCCGCTCACGGCGAGCATCGGCATGATCTGGCAGGGACAGAAAAGCTCCGCGCCCGATGCGCGCATGGTGCTTGAGAACCACTTGCTGCTCACCGCGCAACAGTTCATAGGCGTGCGCGAAGCGACGCCAGCCGACAAACAAATTTTCTACGAAGAGATTTGTCGTCGCTTTCGCCTCCGCCCCTCAAGCGACGCCTTCTCCGCGTCTAAACTTGATTACCTGCGCACGCCGCTCGCGAAAAACTTCAACCGCACGCCCGTCGGCATCTCCTATCTCGAAACCTACGACGCGCGCCACGGCACGAGTTATGCCGACCGCACGCGCCACCTGCTTTTCCAGTTTGCCAATCTCGTCATCAAATATGACGGCACGATCACGCCCGCCGAAGAAGGCGCGCTCTCCGAGTTTAAAGAGGTGCTTTACCCGGCGGGCAGAAGAAGCGGCGGGGGAGTCGAAAATTCGCAGACGACGGCAGCAGCGGAGCCATCCGAACCCGTCGTGCCGGAAGAGCCGTCGCGTTCGCTCGAAGACGTGCTCGCGGAGTTGGACGCGCTCGTCGGGCTGGATCGAGTCAAGGCGGACGTGCGGCAACTCATCAATTTTCTCAAGGTGCAAAAGATGCGCGAGGAGCAGGGCTTGCGCGGGCTGACCACTTCGCGGCATCTGGTCTTTTACGGCAACCCCGGCACGGGCAAAACCACCATCGCGCGCCTGCTCGCGCAAATCTATCGCACGCTCGGCATCCTGCGTCGCGGCCATCTGGTCGAGACGGATCGCGGCGGGATGGTCGCAGGCTTCGTCGGGCAAACGGCTCTGAAAGTGAAGGAGGTGGTGGAGCGCGCGCTCGGCGGCGTGCTCTTTATTGACGAGGCTTACACGCTCACTTCCGGCGGCGGCAACGACTTCGGACGAGAGGCCGTCGAGACGCTTTTGAAGTTGATGGAAGACCACCGCGACGATCTCATCGTCATCGTCGCCGGTTACACGGAGCGGATGCAGGAGTTTCTCGATTCAAATCCGGGCTTACGCTCGCGTTTCAGCAAGCACCTCCACTTCGACGACTACGACCCCGCGCAACTGGCGCGCATCTTCCACACCTTCTGCCGCAAAGCCGACTTCGCCCTCTCGCCCGCCGCCGACGCCGAACTCGCCAAAATCTTTGAAATACTTTCCACCACCCGCGACGAAACTTTCGGCAACGCACGCCTCGCACGCAATCTCTTTGAAACGACCGTCAACAAACAGGCCAACCGCATCGTCTCCCTCCCCGCAATCGACAAAACCATCCTCGCCGCCCTCGAAGCCCCAGACATCCCCAACCCCGAAGACCTCCGCGCCTCCGGCATCCTCTTGCAAACAACCTGACGGGCAGAAAGTCGAAAGCTAATTCAGCCGCAAGGCCATGATGTTTCGGCGGTCGCGTATGTAGAGCGTTGTGCCAACCAATGTCGGCACTGTCCAGGAGGTGCCGCTGAGGAGTTCGACGCGGGAGTGGACGTTGAGACCTGTGGGCGTGGGTGTTGCCAAGCCGAGCGTGCCGTCTTCGTCGAGGATGATGAACTTGCCGTCGGCGTAGAGGAAGCTAGCGTGCGAGAAGCCTCTCTCCTGCCAGAGCACGCGGCCTGTCCGCACGTCCATCGCGGTGAAGAAGGCGGGACCGAGGTGCCCGGTCGAAGCATAGATCACGTCGCCGAGGCGGATCGCGTTCTCCTTGTGGACGCGCGTGCGCTCGCTCTGCCAGAGTTCGCGCACGGAGGTCTGCCCGCCCGCGCGGCTCAGTTGCAGCACGCGCCCGCCCATGCCGTAAGCCGCCGAGACGAAGAGCAAATTGCCCGCGCCCCAGACGGGCGTGCTGATGTTGAAATGGAAATCCCACTCCGCGCTGACCGCGTGCCGCCACAGCAATTCGCCGCTCTCCGGCTTGAGGCCGACCACCTCGTTGTGCATGAAGGCGATTAACTGCTCTTCGCCGTCCACGGCGACGATGATCGGCGACGAAGACGAGTTGCGAAAGTTCTGCGCTTGCCATGCGACGCTTCCGTCGCGCCGGTTGAAGGCCATCAAACCACGCCCCGCGCCGCCAACCTGCACGATGATCGTCTCTTTGAAAGCGATGGGGCTGCTCGCGTAGCCGACGTTGATGCGCGAGCCGCCGAAGTCCGCCCAGAGGTCGTGATCCCACGCACGCTTGCCCGTCGTTCGATTCAGGCAGAGGAGTTTTCCGGTCGTCCCCACGGAGCAGACGAGTTCGCCCGCGAGGAGCGGCGTGGAATGCGGGCCGGTGCCGTAGCTCATATCCATCTTCGGCAAAATCGGCGCGGCGTATTCGTGCTCCCACACTGTCCGCCCGCTCGCGGCATCGAGCGCGACGACGTACTCGCTCGCGCCTCTGCGATACATCGTGTAGAGCCGCGCCCCGTCCGACACGATTGACGAATGCCCCTCGCCGAGCGCGCGCTCCCACAACTTCCGAGGCCCGTTCGCAGGCCAACGCGTGGCGAGCCCTTTCGCGTCCGACTTGAAATCCCTGTGCGCCCCGCCCCATTGCGGCCACGCGTCCGCCGTCGAGACGGACGCGCCCGCGCGGTTCAACCGTTGGAAGCCGCCGACGGAAGACGGGACATAAGCCGCGCCGCAAACGAACCACAAGAGCAGGCCGAACGACAGGAAGACGCGCCTGCCGCTCCCCGCAGATGCGCGCCGCTCCTTCATACAGCCACGCCGCCCATCGAAAAAATTTATGAATCGCATCGCCGGAAAGATACTACGAAATGATTCGTAGGACAATCGAGTCGCGCGAAAGCAGCGCGAGCGCGTGCTCGCAACAGGGTCGAGGATGAGTGAGTCAGGGTCAGGACGGCTCCGAATCACAGCCGACGGGCGTGCGCATTGTTGTCGAACTCGGCTAGAATAGGCGCGCTTCGCCGTCAGTCAAATATGCTCTCTTAAAGCCGCTTTCGGAGGCCGACCCAAACGTGCGCTATCTGCAAACACTCCTGCTCGTCTTGACGCTCATCTACACGCCCGCTCTCACGCAGCAGCAACCCGGCGCGGCGCGCCCCGCCGCACAGAAGCCTGCGATGCCGCTCCAGCCGCGCGTCAAAATAGACGCTTATCGGGAGCGCGCCGCGCGCATCATCGGCGCGGCCTTGACGAGCGACCGCGCCTATCGTCGTCTCGCGCATCTGACCGACCACATCGGCCATCGCTTGAGCGGTTCTAACAATTTAGAGCGCGCCATCGAGTGGGCGCTCGCGCAGATGCGCGAGGACAATCTGGATAACGTGCGCGCGGAGAAGGTCATGGTGCCGCATTGGGTGCGCGGCGCGGAGAGCCTTGAGTTGACGAGTCCCGTCGCGCGTCCGTTGTCCATGCTCGGACTCGGCAACAGCGTGGGCACCCCGTCCGAAGGCATCACGGCGGAAGCCGTCGTCGTGCGCAATTTCGACGAACTCGACGCGCTCGGCGAGCGTGTGCGCGGCAAGATCGTCGTCTATAACGTGCCCTACACGGGCTACGGGCGGACGGTGCAATATCGCGGGGCGGGCGCATCGCTCGCCGCGCGCTACGGGGCGGTCGCCGCAATCGTGCGTTCCATCACGCCCGTCAGTCTTGAGACGCCGCACACGGGCGCAATGAACTACGCCGCAGACCAACCGAAGATTCCCGCCGCCTCCATCACCATCGAAGGCGCGGAGCTTTTGCAGCGCATGCATGATCGCGGCGAGCATCCGAGGTTGCGTCTGAAGATGGAGGCGAAGTTTCTGCCGGATGCCGAATCGGCCAACGTCATCGCGGAGATCAAGGGTTCGGAGAAACCGGACGAGATCGTCCTCGTCAGCGGTCATTTAGATTCGTGGGACGTGGGACAGGGCGCGCACGACGACGGCGGCGGCTGCATCATCGCGTGGGAGACAGTGCGACTGCTCAAGGAACTCGGCCTGAGGCCGCGACGCACGATCCGCGCGGTGCTCTACACGAACGAAGAGAACGGCTTGCGCGGCGGCAACGCTTACCTCGAAGCGCACCGCGCCGAAGTTGCGAAACACGTTCTCGCCATCGAGTCGGATTCGGGAGCGTATCGCCCGGAAGGGTTCGGCCTCGCGGCGACGGCCTCGCCGCAAGCGCGTGCAGACCTCGAAGAGATCGCCAAACTTCTCGCAGGCATCCGCGCCACACGCATCGCCGAGAACGGCGGCGGCGCGGACATCGGCCCGCTCATGCGCGCGGGCGTCATCGGCGCGAGTCTAGACGTTGACGGCGCGCACTACTTCGACATACACCACACGCCCGCCGACACGCTCGACAAAATCGATCCGCAAGACCTCGCGCTCTGCGTCGCCGCGATGACCGTCATGGCCTACACGGTCGCAGACATGCCGGCCGCGCTGAACGAACCGGCGTCAACCACGAAATGATGAAAGCAACACTTGTCGCCCTGGCCTCTTTTCTTTTCCTGCACGCTGCGGGCGGCGCGCGTCAGGAGTCGCGTTGGGAGCCGCAGACGAGCAACACGCACGTCAGGTTTCGTGGCCTGAGCGCGGTTAGTCCCACGGTCGCGTGGGCGAGCGGCGAGCGCGGCACGTATGCGCGCACGATTGACGGCGGGCGGACGTGGCAAGTCGGCACGGTGCCCGAAGCGTCGGAACTCGACTTTCGCGACGTTGACGCCTTTGACGCAAACACGGCCTACCTGCTCTCGATTGGCGAGGGCGAAAAGTCTCGAATTTATAAAACGACGGACGGCGGCGCACACTGGACGCTCCAATTCAAGAGCGCGCAGCCCGCAGCCTTCTTCGACGCGATGGCCTTCTGGGATCGAGACCACGGCATCGCCATGAGCGACCCCGTGAATGGCCGCTTCCTCATCATCACGACTTCGGACGGCGGCGCGACGTGGCGCGAGACGCCCGCCGCAGGCATGCCCCCCGCGCTCGCCGGTGAAGGGGGCTTCGCCGCGAGCGGCACGTGTATCACGGTTGAAGGCAAGCAGAACGTCTGGTTCGGCACGGGCGGCACGTCGGGTGCGCGCGTGTTTCGTTCAACTGATGGAGGCCGCACTTGGAAGGTGGCGACGACGAACATCATGAGCGGCAAGAGCGCGGGCATCTTCTCAGTCGCTTTTCGCGACGCGCGCAACGGCGTCATCGTCGGCGGGGATTACACGAAAGAGCGCGAGTCCAAACAGAACGCCGCGACGACGCGCGATGGCGGCAAGACCTGGACGACGATCAACTCGGCGCAGCCGAACGGTTATCGCTCGTGCGTCGCCTACGCGCACGATAACTCACGACGCGCGCCCGTGCTCATCGCCGTCGGGCCGTCAGGCTCAGACTACTCGACTGATGAAGGAGCGAGTTGGAAGAGTTTCAGCGCGGAAGGTTTTCACACGGCGAGTTTTGCCCGGGCGTCCGGCGCGGGCTGGGCTGCGGGTGAACAGGGACGCATCGCAAAATATGCAGGCACGCTGCCGCCAACTGGAGACTAAGAGCGCGTCTCACAAAACCAATAACCACGAAGCCACACAAAATAACACGAAAAAGAGGAACTATCTTTTAGTGTTGTTTCGTGTGGCTTCGTGGTTCAATTCTTTACCTTATTCAGTTTCCTTTGCGCCGCCGCTACTTCAATTCACCGCGCGAGCGTATTGCACAGGCCACGGCGCGTCGGCTCCGAGTTCTTTCGCCGCGTGGAGAGGCCAGTAGGGGTCGCGCAACAGAGCGCGTGCGAGAAAGACCGCGTCGGCCTCGCCGTTTGTGATGATCTGTTCGGCCTGTCGCGCTTCGTTAATCATCCCGACTGCGCCCGTCGCAATCCCCGCCTCGCGTCGAATCGCCGCCGCGAATGGAACTTGATAACCCGGCGCGACCGGAATCCGCACGCCGGGGATGAGCGCGCCGCTCGAACAATCAACCAGATCAACTCCGGCTTCCCTGAGCCAGCGCGCAAACTGTATGGACTGCTCCAAGTCCCAGCCCCCGTCCGCCCAATCAGTCGCCGAGATGCGGACGAAAATCGGCATTGAAGCGGGACACGCCTCGCGCACGGCTTCCGCCACCTGCAAAGGAAAACGCGCGCGGGCTTCGAGACTGCCGCCGTACTCGTCCTGCCGCCGGTTCGAGAGCGGCGACAAAAACTCGTGCAGCAGGTAGCCGTGCGCCATGTGCAGTTCGATCACGTCGAAGCCGGCCTCGACGCTGCGACGTGCCGCGTCCACAAATTGTTGGACGACATCTGCGATCTCCTGCGCCTCCATCTCGCGCGGGAGCGGGTGGCTCGCCGCGAACGGCAACGCGCTCGGAGCTAAAGTTTGCCAGCCGCCTTCCTGCTCCGTGAGCGGTTTGCCGCCGCGCCACGTCACATCGGTTGAGGCTTTGCGTCCCGCGTGCGCGAGTTGAATCCCCGCCGCCGCGCCCTGCGCTTTGATGAAAGAAACGATGGGACTGAATGCTCTCGTATGTTCGTCAGACCACAGCCCTGTGTCGCCCGGTGAAATTCTTCCAACGGGCGACACGGCTGTCGCTTCCGCTATGACCAGTCCCGCGCCGCCGACCGCGCGGCTGCCGAGATGTACGAAGTGCCATTCGTCAGGCAAACCGTCGCGGCTCGAATACTGGCACATCGGCGAGACGAAGACGCGATTTCTAAATTCGACATCTCGCAGCCTAAACGTGGCAAACAACTTGCTCACTACTTCCCTCCCCCGGCTCGCCAATCAACTAGCACGTCGCTTGAATTAGCGGTTGACCGCCGCCATGCCCGCTTCCGGGTAGCGCGTTCCGGCGGCGACGCCTTTCGGCGCGATCTCGTCAATGCGCTTGAGGTCTGCCGCGTTTATTTCCACGTCGAGCGCGGCGACGTTCTCTTCCAGATACTTGCGTCGCTTCGTGCCGGGGATGGGCACAATGTCTTCGCCCTGCGCCAGCACCCACGCGAGCGCGAGTTGCGCCGGAGTGCAATGCTTCTCCGCCGCCATCTCCCCGATGCGCTCCACGAGTTCGAGATTCTTCTGGAAATTTTCGCCCTGAAAACGCGGCGCGTGGCGGCGGTAATCGTCCGCCGCCAGATCGTCGAAGCTCTTGATCTGTCCGGTCAGGAAGCCTCGACCGAGCGGGCTGTAAGGCACGAAGCCGATGCCGAGTTCGCGGCACACTGCGAGCAGGCCGTCTTCCGGTTCGCGGCTCCACAGAGAATATTCCGTTTGCAGCGCGGCGATTGCGTGGACGGCGTGCGCGCGTCGGATCGT
>DASYMM010000473.1:0-1755 GCA_036009085.1 Pyrinomonadaceae bacterium
GCGTTCCACGGCAGTCGTCGTGTAGTTGGCGTTCGAGAGTTTCCAGCGGAGCGTCGCCGCGTCGCGCACCATCTGGCAGCCGTGCAGACGCGAAGACTCGTCCCACAACGCGTCAACGCGCTCATCCCACGCTTCGAGCGGCGCAGCTCTGTAGCCCGCGCGCGTCTCCAACGGCGCGGCGAGCGGCAAGGGCAGACTCCACAGCGGGAACGTGCCCGTCTGGAAAAAAGGAAACATCTTGAAGAGCCTGACCCAACGCGGGTCTGGAACCATGTAAATGATCTGCTCGCCGTAGCCGCGCAACTCTTCGACGGCGCGGCTGTACATGGCGACGGCAGGTTGTTCGAGCGGGTTGCGACTCTCGACGGCGGCGCGCATCGCCGGTGTGACGATGGTGCCGAACGGGCGCACGGCGCGCACCGTCTCGCCGTCCACCGTGAGGCGCGAAGGCATGAAGCGAAACTGCCCGACCATCTCGCCCGTTGCGCTGTCTGTGGCGACGACGATGCGCGGCTTGCCGAACGGCGCAACCTCGAACCAGCGACGCAAATGATCGAGCGTGGCATCGCCCCAGTCGGTCGCCTCGCGCCACAGGCGTTCGAGGCCGGGCTGCGTCGCGTCCGCATGAAACTCGTAAGTAATGGGCATCTCGCGTCTCTTATCTTCCGTCAACTCGGCGGCGCGTTAGCTTCCGGCGAGGCGGCACGTAAGGAGTTGTATCTTTCCAACTCC
The DNA here is from genome assembly GCA_036009085.1 of Pyrinomonadaceae bacterium. GTDB lineage: Bacteria > Acidobacteriota > Blastocatellia > Pyrinomonadales > Pyrinomonadaceae > JAIVJZ01. The sequence goes on from DASYMM010000473.1 coordinate 733, forward strand.
GCGTAAAATTCCGCGCCTTCGCCGGCGATGGCTTCATCTAGCAACTGCGCGGCGTACTGCCACAGTTCAAAGTCCAACTCGTTACGCTTCAGGACGGCGGCAAGCACTTCCGGCGACAGGGAGGCGGTCGGCTGGCGCGCCGCGTTGACGTTTCGCGGGTAGGAGATAATTTCTCGCGTCCAACCGAGCCGTCGCTTGAGCAGCACGAGCGTCTCGTCGAAACGCTCGACAGTTCCGACGACCGAAAAGTGGCGGCGCAGATTCTCCTTCGCCGCGCGCAGAGTCTCATGTGTGCACGCGCCGATCTCCGGGTCAACGCCCGCGAGACGGCGCGTCTGGTCGTTGTCCACCTCTTTGAACGGCGGCGAACGGACGAACTCTTCGAGGCTCATCGTCTCGGAGAGTTTCGCGTAGTAATAGAGCGAGACGACCCGCTCCAACGGATGACGCAAAAGCGTGATGTACGTCGAAGGACGCGCGACGTGTTCGTGTAGCCCGAACCAGAAGTGGCCGATGACGGCGCGCAAATCTCTCCGTTGCAGGAGCGGGCGGACGTGTTCGGGAAGCGCAAGCTCCGGCTCTTTCAGAAAGCCGTACGTCAGATAGGCGACGCCCGCGTTCAACAGATCATCTTCGCGCGCTTCCCCTCGACGGCACTGGTTATAGACGTATTCGCCGAGCGTTTGCCCGCCCGCCTTCGGGATGTGCAAAAACAGCACGACGGGCGGCGCGTCGCCGTTGTCGCCGTGGTTTGTGTCCGTGGTGTTAGAGTACGCCGCGTCAGTTGTGTTATCCCCCGCGAGCTTACGTGTTTCGGTCTCGTCAATCCGCGCCACGTTTTGTTCGAGACTCTTTTTCAGAACGCGCGCGATCCACGGCGAGAAAGGCATGGCGATGAGCGGCAGTCGCCCGTCGAACTTGAGCGCGTCGGCTTCGACCTCAAGCGTGCCCTTCAACCCGATGCCCTGCGCCGTGACGGAAAACGTGAACGAGTTTTCGTCCCACGTGCCGCGCAGATCGGAG
>DASYMM010000474.1:0-5939 GCA_036009085.1 Pyrinomonadaceae bacterium
AGGGCGCAACCCTCTTTCCGCAACCACTCGCGATGGCCGCGACGTGGAACCCGGAACTGATGATGCGCGCCTCGGAAGTGGCGGCCATAGAGACGCGCGCCGCAGGCATCCCCTGGACGTTTTCGCCCGTCCTCGACACCGGACGCCAACCGCTCTGGCCGCGTATGTGGGAGACTTCCGGCGAAGACCCTTACCTGATCTCTGTGATGGGCGTCGCCTCCGTGCGCGGCTACGAGGGGATGGACTTGTCTTCGTCAGAACGCGTCGCCGCGTGCCTCAAGCACTACATGGGCTACGGCCTGCCCGCGAGCGGGCGAGATCGCACGCCCGCCTGGATTCCCGAAATTTACCTGCGCGAGTACGTCCTGCCGCCCTTCAAGGCTGCGGTCGCCGCGGGCGCGCGCACAGTGATGATTAACTCCGGCGAGATCAACGGCGTGCCCGTCCACGTGAGCCGCTTCGTCCTGACGGACATCCTGCGCACCGAACTCGGCTTTCGCGGCGTCGCCGTCTCCGACTGGGAAGACATCAAGAAACTCGTCACCATCCATCGCGTCGCGGCCAACGAAAAGGAGGCGACGCGCTTGGCCGTGTTGGCCGGAGTTGACATGAGCATGGTTCCGAGCGACTACAGCTTCGCCGACCACCTGCTCGCGCTCGCACGCGAGGGCGCAGTGCCGCAGTCGCGCATAGACGAAGCGGTGCGGCGCATCCTGACTTTGAAGTTTGAACTCGGACTATTCGCAGACCCGATGCCGAACGCGTCTCTGCGTGCGAAGTTTGCCACCGCAGAGTCGCGCCGTCTGAGCCTGGAAGCGGCGCGCGAGGCGATGACGCTCTTGAAGAACACGAACGAGCTTTTGCCGCTCGCCAAGAATCGCAAGGTGCTCGTCACAGGCCCCACCGCCGACTCGCTCATCTCGCTCAACAACGGCTGGACGTACGTTTGGCAAGGCTCGGAAGAGACGCTCTACCCGACGGACCGACCGACGATCCGGCAGGCCGTCGAAGCGAAAGTCGGCAAGGCGAACATGACATACGTGGCAGGCACGCGCATCCGGCGCAACGGCAACGCCCCTTCAAACGTCACGCCCACAGACTTCGACGAGGAAGTTGACATCGCCGCCGCAGCACGCGCGGCGCGCGACGCAGATGTCGTCATTCTTTGTCTCGGCGAAGGCTCTTACACGGAGACGCCGGGCAACATCACCGATCTCACCCTGCCCGAACCGCAACTGAAACTCGCGGAAGCGGTCGCCGCTGCGGGCAAGCCCGTCGTGTTGGTTCTGGTCGAAGGGCGTCCGCGCATCATCAACCGCATCGCGGAGCGCGCGGGCGCGATCTTGATGGCGTACAACCCCGGCAACGAGGGCGGCGAGGCCGTCGCAGACGTGCTCTTCGGCGACTACAACCCCGCGGGGCGTCTGCCCTTCACCTACCCGCGCCACCCGAACGCGCTCTTGAACTACGATCACAAGTCTTACGAGAACCAGAACACGACTTTCGGCCTCACGCCCTTCAACCCGCAATGGGCGTTCGGCCACGGCCTGAGCTACACGTCTTTCAAATACGGCGAACTCCGCCTGAGCCGGAAAACTCTGGGCGAGGGAGACAAACTGACCGTCAGCGTCATGGTGACGAACACAGGCAAGCGTGCGGGCGCGGAAGTCGTCCAACTCTACGTGCGCGACCTCGTGGCATCCATCACGCCGCCCGACAAGCGGCTTCGACGCTTCGCCAAGATTCATCTCGCGCCCGGCCAAAGCCGCACGCTCACATTTGAACTCGACCGCGCAGACCTCTCCTTCATCGGCCAGAACAATCAACCCGTCATAGAGCCGGGCGAGTTTGAAGTGCTCGTTGGAGGGTTGACCGAGAAGTTTACTTTAATAGGCAACATGTGATGTGTGACGGCTTCTTGCTCGTCACTTGTCACTCGTCACTGGTCACTTGTCACTGTGTTTCCGGCAGGGCGCGCAGGGTAATGAGCGTGATGGTGGTCGGCGTGCCGTTCTCGACCTCGACCTTGAGGAGGGCTTGATAATATTTTGGCGGCGCGTTCTGCCCGCCGAGTTGGCGCAGGCGTTGTCCGAGGACGGCCAGATGGTTGCGCGTCGTGACGAACTCGGCGGCGGCCTCCGTCCCTTCGCTGAAGATGCCCGCGAGCGTCATCACGGCATGCTCGCCCGAGACGTTCGGCTTGACGGTGATGAGCGCGTAGTCAACCGCCAACTGACCCGTCTGCTCGTTGAAGTGCGGTTTATACTCGCGCTCCTCGCCCGCCTGCGGGTCGCGGTTCTCTATCGTCGCGTTGAACGTATAGTTGAAATTCTCGACCGTCGGGAGGCGGCGCGTCCACTCGTTGACGTAGATACTGCCGAGCAGGATCACGTTGCGATATTTGAGATCGGCTGCGCTCACGTGGCGGCTTTGACGGAGCAGGATGGCTTTGTCAGCCGTGCGAAAGAGGTCTGTCAGACGATAGAGGCCGATGGCCTCGCCCATCCCTGTGTACATGCCGAGCGAGGGGATGAGCCGGGGCGAGTCGCCGCCCGTCCACTGTCCCCTGAACTCCGGCGCGTCCACGAGCGCGCGCGTCTGTTCGGGCGTTAGTTGCAGCGCGCGCCGCTCAAGCGAGCCGGGGTCGGCCTCGTTCAGAAAGCGATAGACGGTCGGGTTGCTCAGGACGAGCAGGGGCGATTCCGGGTCGTCTACAAACGCTGCCCAGACGGCCTTGAAATCCGCGGTGTCGAGCGACTGATCGACGTTCGACACCTGCCGCCGCAACTCCCGGTTAGAGTTGTACAACAAGAGCACGGCGACGCCGAGCAAAACTACGAGCGCACCCAGTAGAAAAATTATCGCTTTCCCACGACCCCGCGCGCGAATGTTCTCGCTTCGCGCCTGTTCATCCGCGGCGATGGCTGCTGCTGCTTTATGCCCGTTCGCCGCCGCCTCAGCCGCCGCAACAGTGGCGTGTGCGCCAGCCGTCGTCTCGGCCACGGCCTCCGGGTGGGAGCAGTTGAAGACCGGATGGTAGTGTCCCTTGGGGAGGTCAATGATGACGGGATCGCCCTTCCCCTCGGTGGTGTAATACTCCTGTAGTTTCGTCCGCAGCCTCCCGGCCTGCACGCGCACGACCGAATCTATGCGCGGGTCGTAGTCGCTGTTGCGTCCGAAAACTTCCGTCGCAATCGTGTATTCCTTGAGCAGCACATCGCGGTCGGCCACCGTCTTCTCCACGACGAAGCGTAGGAACGCCTTGAGGCTCTCGGAATTTTGGAGCGTGCGGCTTTGCAGCACTCGCTCCAACTGCTCAAGTTTCTGTTCCTTGTCTAATTCCATAATCTCGATCACGAATTTGAGAAGAGCGTGCCCCGAGGATGCAGACGGCGCGAGAGGGCGTCTTTCTTGAGCAAGTGCGACGTTGACCTAAATTGTTCGTTGTCCAAACGAAAGGCTGGAATGTCCCGTGCGACAGCGGCAGGATTATAAGCCCACGCGCCACTTTTCAACAACACTGACAGGCGGCGGATGGCGAATATTGCGGGCGATTTACGCCCTCCGCCGATGTAACGCGGTTACATCGCTCGTGTAACGTGCCCGCTTCTTAAAGATATGCGGCCTGAACCTGCATGTATACCGTATCTTACTGACAGTAACTTTTCTGATGGTTAAGAACGGGTATAAAGTGTAAGTAAGTCTTAATCTACCCGGCGTTCAGCCGGATTTTGAACTCTTAATTCGTAGGTGCGTTGCAAGCGAGACCGGTCAAGGGCAGGAGAGCCGGGGGGCACGCACCGTATGCTTCAAGACTTCCCGAACCCTGTTGCAGGATTCATAACTGAGCGTTTCTTGTGATCAATCGTCGAGTGCCGTCCGTCAAGCCGGATGAACTGCCGGAAGGCGTCAGGAGAATCGAGCCATGAAAAAGAAGTTAGGTCTTCAACTCGTAGTGGTCTTGCTCGGGGTCGGTCTGCTGACCGGCGTTCGCGCCCAGACGAACACCGTCGGGAGCATCAGCGGCAGCGTGCGCGACCCGCAGGGAGCCACGATCCCCAAAACCGAGGTCGTCATCACCGAGGAGACGACGGGACAGACGCGCACCGTCAGGACAAACGACGACGGCGAATACTCCGCGCAGAGTTTGCCGGTCGGACGCTACAGCGTGAGCGCGTCGCCGCAGGGCTTCAAGAAGACGGTCGCCACCGGCGTCGAGTTACACGTCGGCGACACTCTCCAGGTCGATCTCAAACTCGAAATCGGGGCGGTGACGGAGACGGTCGAGGTCACGGACGCGGCGCGGCTCGTCGAGACGGAGAGCGGCAAGGTGTCGAGCCTCATCTCCGAAAAGCAGGTGAGGGAACTTCCTCTGAACGGGCGCAACTACGCCGCGCTCGTGACGCTCGTGCCCGGCCTCTCCGCCCCGAACGAAGGCGGCGCGTTCGGCACGCGCGGAACGGGGCTTGACTCGCACGTAGACGTTTCGGTCAACGGCAACCAGTCGAACGCCAACATGTGGACGGTTGACGGCGTGAACAACATGGACGTTGGCTCGAACGCCACGCTTCTCGTCTTCCCGTCAATTGATTCCATTGCCGAGTTTCGCGTCGAGCGCAACAGTTTCAGCGCGGAGTACGGGCAGGCGCAGGGCGCAGTGATCAACCTCGTCACCAAAGGCGGCGGCAACAGCTTCCACGGCTCGCTCTTTGAATTTTTCCGCAACGACAAACTGAACGCCAACGACTGGTTCGCCAATCGCTCCGGCAACTACGGCCCGAACTCGCCGGAGGTGCTGCTCGGCCTCAAGCAAGTCGGCGACGAGATCACGCCGCGCGGCCAACTGCGCTACAACAACTTCGGCGGCAACTTCAACGGCCCCATCATCAAAAATCGCGTCTTCTTCTTCTGGTCGGAGGAATGGCGGCGCGAGCGACGCGGCACTGCGCTCACGGCCAGAGTGCCCACCGCGCAGGAGCGTGTGGGAGACTTCAGCGGGACGCTGACCGGCAACGTTCCCAGAGACCCGCTAACCTGCCAGCGAAACCCGGCAACCGGCCTGCTCGTCAGAGACGGAAACGGCCAACCCATCGGCTGCCAGCCGTTCCCCAACAACCGTATTCCTGCAAACCGGCTCAGCCCCGCCGGACTTGCCCTGATGAACATTTTCCCGCTTCCGAACAACGCCGCCGACCCGACCGGCACAAACTGGATTTCCGCGCCCTTGCAGCCAGTTGACACGCGGCAAGACCTCATTCGCGGCGACATCACCATCACCGACAAGATGAACTTGATGGTGCGCTACATCAACGAGACGTGGGTGCACGGTCAGGCGGCGGGCAACTTCTGGGGCGACACGCCGTTTCCCACGCTCGCCTCCGATTGGGAACAGCCGAGCCAGAGCTTCGCCATCAAACTGACGAACACTTTGAGTTCGACGGCGGTTAACGAATTCCAGTTCTCGCGCGCGGGCAACGACATCTTCGTCACGACCAACCCGACGAGCACCGCCCTCAACGAGAACATCGCTTCGACTTTCCCCACCGTCTTCAATCGCGTCGAGGGCACGGGACTCCCCACCGTCGGTTGGGGCGCGGGCGGCTACCCGACCCTCTGGCATCAGGCTCCTTGGGATAATCACCAAGACCTCTTCATCTGGAAAGACGACTTCTCCAAAGTGCTCGGCGCGCACACCACGAAGTTCGGCGTGCTCTTCGCCCACAACATCAAGAACGAGAAACCGAACGGCGGAAGCGGCCTCTACACCATCCAGTCCGACGGCGGACGCACCAACAACCCCATCGCCGAACTGCTCCTCAGAGACTTGCCGATTCTTCAATACACCGAGTTTCAAAATCAGGGCACAACGCTCGGTCGCTGGCGCGACTTCGAGTTTTACGGAACCGACACCTGGAAGATGCGTCCCAACCTGACGCTGA
>DASYMM010000475.1:0-2233 GCA_036009085.1 Pyrinomonadaceae bacterium
ACTTCTCTGCGTCTGCGGCGGTGAGTAATAGCGACGGAAGCATCCAACTTAAAAGGAGCCGCTCAAGGCTGCTCCGTCTTCTCCGCCACGCCGCATTTCGGACAGACTAACTCCCCACGCGATTCGTCGCGCCAGCGCGCGAGCGCGTGCGAGGAGAGTTTCGGTTCGCGTTCTTCCGCTTCGCCTTCGCTAAAGAAACGTGCGCGTGCGCCGCTCGTCGCGGGCGCACGCGCCGCTGTCTCTTCCCGTTCGCAATGGCGGCACGTCCAACCGTAGCCGTTGTTGACGAAGTGTTCCATGAGCAAAGAGGTCAGAGGTTAGAGGTCGGCAAGAAGCAAACTGCTTTCACTGATCTCTAACCTCTGACCTCTGACCTCTGCGTTTATCTATCTTCTTAAGACCCCGCGCCGGTCGGGCAAGAGGCGGACGGGAACTTTGACGCGGCGTGCGTCGCGGAACACTTCCACCTGTACGACATCGTTGAATTGATGCTTGTCGAGGATGCGGTAGAGGTCGTCGCTGTTGTTCACGCGCTCGCCGTCAATGCTGGTGATGATGTCGCCGAGTTCCACATCGCCGTCGGGCGTCTGCGTCAGGCCGCGCAAGCCCGCCGCCGAGGCCGAAGTGTTCGGGTAGACTTGATAAATCCCGACGCCTTCCGCCACCGTCAGGCGCATCTGCAAGTTGCCGACGTTGAAGGGCACGATGCCGAGTTTCGGACGCACCACCGCGCCGTTCTTAATGAGTTGCGGCACGATGCGTTTGGCGATGTTGGCGGGGACGGCAAAGCCGACGCCGACCGAGCCGCCCGCGGGCGAAAGTATCTGCGAGTTGATGCCGATCATGCGCCCGCTCGAATCGAGGAGCGGCCCGCCGGAGTTGCCGGGATTGATCGAAGCGTCGGTCTGGATCGCGCCTTCAATCTGCCGGTTGTTGCGCGCGCGAATCGGGCGTTGCAAACCGGAGATCACGCCGGTCGTCAAAGTGCGCGCGAAGCCGAACGGGTTGCCGATGGCGAGAACCTTCTGGCCGACGACGAGGTTGTCCGAATCGCCGAAGGGGATGATCGTCAGCGCGTCGCGCGGGGCGTTAACTTTGATGACGGCGAGGTCTGTGTCCGGGTCTTCGCCTACCTTCGTCGCCGGGTAAGACTTATCGCCGAAGCTGACGCTCAATTTCTGCGCGCCCTCGATGACGTGATAGTTGGTCAGGATGTGACCCTGCGCGTCTATGACGAAGCCGGAGCCTGTGCCGCTGCGTTCGCCCGCGTCCCAGAAGTCGTTGCTGAAAGAGGTCGAAGTGATGAAGACCACGCCCGGCGACATGGTTTTATAGACCTCTATGTTGTTCTGTTCGTCGGTGGCGACGGACGGGTTGGTCAGCCCTGCGGGCGCGTTCTCCGTGAAGAAGGCGTTGCCGCTCGGTTCGAGCAGGCGGCTGCCGTAACGCTCGAAAAAGAAGACGACGCCAGCCGCGATGAAGGCCGACGTAAACGCGATGAGCAAAATTTGGCGTGCGGAAATTCGATACATAATTCTGTGTCCTTTGAAATGACAAATAGCATAAAAGACGCGAGTGCCTTACATCAGATGCGTGCGGCGGAGTCGCCGTTGTCGCGTGCGTAAAAGGGCGCAAGGCGCGTCGCCCCGCGCTAGATGCGGCGGCGGTAAAAGTTGATACGCGTAAAGGGGCGCGAAGGTTTGAATAACTGTCGGGCGGGCGAAGATGCGGGGCGTGCGAGTTTACGAGTTTTTGGAAACTCAGAAGAGCGCGGCGAGCAGGGCGTCGGGCAAACTGGCGAGATAGGCGATGGCGGCGTCGGCCTGCGGGTGGCCGAGGGCGGAGACTCCGGTGGCGGCGTGGACGAGCATGATGGCGAAGTAGAGGCCGAGCACGAACGTCAGGCCGCGCCGCGCGAGCGCGAGATGCGACCAGCGATAGAGCACGTATGCGACCGACGCGCCGACAAGGAGTTTCGTGGCGAGAAACGGAGCGTTGCCCGCGTCGAGCAGGTGCGCCATCAGCCCGTTGCCTTCGGTCGCCAGCCCGTTGCGCACCCAGATGATCGTCAGTTGTGCGTCGAGCCAGTTCAAGAGAAACAACAGCAGGCATTTCGTCAGCGCGCTCATCGTCTACGAGGTCTCCTCTATTCGGACTAACTTTGTTTAACCCTGCCCCTTAACGATTGAACCCCCAGCTGATTAGGCTGGGGGTTCGCTCAGGCTACGGGAGA
>DASYMM010000476.1:0-5574 GCA_036009085.1 Pyrinomonadaceae bacterium
TCAGCAGCTTCGCGCGCGACTTGCCGAACGAGAGCGCCTTGTTGCCGCCCGCCTGCATCTGCCGGAGCATGAAAATCCAGATGCCCATGAAGAGCAGGATCGGCGCCCACGTCAGGAGTATGCCCCAGAGCATGCTGTTGCCGCTCGACTGGTCTTCTATTTTCTCGACCTTCGGCTTATTGGAAGTGGGATCGGTCGCCCACGCCATTTTCGCCAGTTCGCTCTGGATGGTCGGGTTCGACAGTTCGGTGCGCCACTGCCGGTTGTTGGTGTCTGTGGCGAGCGCCTCGCTCTGCTTGATCGTCAGTTTGCTGATCTCATTCCTTTGAATCTTCGCCGTCAGCGCACCCACGTCCAGCTTCTCCGGCCCGCCCTGGTTGCCCGCGAAAGCCTTGTAGAGCAGCACCGCGCCCAAAAGGATGAGCACCCAAAAAATTATTTGTCTGGCTGTTGAACTCAATTTACGTCTAGCCTCCGACACCGATCATACCCCATGACGGTGCCCGTTGTCGCTCCCACGCGAAGTCCCTGCTTGCTCGCTTGCGCCGGACGCTTGAGCCTACCTGCTCTCGTTTCAAAGTCCGGCTCGATCAATGCTCTCTTAAGATGCCCCCGGCGCGCGGCGCGTTGCGCCTCTCAACTTGCGCCCATTCCTCGCGAAAACAACACACTTTAATGACAAACCACGCCTCACGAACGACGAATTAGGCATCAGGCGGGGCGTGCCAGATAGGGCAAATTGCGCCAACGCTCGCGCATGCCGAGGCCGTAACCGAAGACGTAATCTTCGTGCGTCTCAAAGGCGCGCCAGTCGGGTTCGAGCGCGACGCGGCGCGTGTCAACTTTATCAATCAGCACGCAGAGTTTGACGCTTGCAGCCCCGCGCGATTCGAGTTGCTTGATCAAATATTCCTGCGTCACGCCCGTCTCCATCACGCCCTCGACAAGGAGCACGTCGCGCCGCGCGAGGTCTAACTGCGTGCTGAAGTTCAAATCCTGCACGCCGCCGAGCGAACGGTGTTCGTAGTTGACGAAGGCCACACGCAGCGGCACGTCGAGTTGGCGCAGCAAATCCGCCAGAAACATAAAGCCGTCTTCGACCACGCCAAGCACGGTCAACTCACGCCCCGCGTAAGCCTGCGAGATGTCCTTTGCCAGTTCGCCTACGCGCTCGGCGATCTGCGACGCGCTGTAAATTTCCACGATACCGTCTGCCATGCGTTCCTGCCTCAGATAAATTGTCCGTTAAAAACTAAAGACCGCTCGCGAAAACTGAGCGGCCATGTGCGTCACACTCGATTCTAAATCTCCGCCTGACCTTTTATCAACTCTCATTTGCCCTTCGCGCTCTCCGCCGCGTGAAACAGCAACAGCCCGCGCCGACGCTCCACGCGGCTCCCGCCCGGCAACTCCGCCACGCGCCCGCCGCGCTCTCCTTCTAACAACTGCCCGACGGCTTCGATGTGTACGGACTCGATCCGGCGCAAGTTTCCGCGCCGCGCCGCGAGCCAACCGCGCAAGGCATAACTTCGCACCGCCTCGCTCGCCCCCCGCAACACCTCGACGCTCAACGCCAGCGCGTCTTCGCCCTGCGGCAACGAATCTTCGACAGCATCAATCTCATGCGCCGCTGGCCGTCCTGCTTCCGTGATTTCACGCCGCTTCGTCAAGGACTTTGTGCGCGCGTCGCGGCAGGCTTCGCGCAACAATTGCCCGCCCAGATTTTCGAGCGCGTCGGCTTCCCGCCGCAAGAGTCCGGCGGTGCGCGCAAGCGTCTCCACGGCGCGCGGGTTGAAGGTCTCCAACAAGGGCAAGACCTGTTTGCGCACCCTCACGCGCGCGAAGCCCTCATCCTCGTTCATCTCGTCGGCGCGCACGCTCACGCCGCGCGACTCGCAATACGCCAAAGTCTCCGCGCGCCGCGCCCAATCGAGCAGCGGGCGCACGAGCAACAGTGTGTCGTCCTCTTCGTGGAAGCCGCGCCGCTCGCGCATGCCGCCGAGGCCACGCGCGCCGCTTCCGCGCAGGAGCGCGAGCAGCAACGTCTCCGCCTGATCGTCTAGCGTGTGCCCGACCGCGACAGCGCGCGCCGCCCACTCGCGCCCGACGCGTCCCAAAAACTCGTAACGCTCGCGCCGCGCCGCCTGCTCCAAGTTGTCCCGCGACTCGCTCGCGCGCCGCGCCACCTCCGCCCGCCCGACGACGACTTCATAACCCAATTCGGACGCTAGCTCCGCGACACGTTGCGCGTCCGCCGCGCCCGCTTCGCCGCGCAACCCGTGATCGAGGTGCGCCACCTTCAACGCGAGCGTCATGCGCCCCGCGCGCAGCAGTTCGTCGAACGCCAGAAGGAGCGCGGTCGAATCCGCGCCGCCCGACACGGCGACGACGACGACGCGCGTGTCTCTGACAGGCAAGCCGAGCCTTTGTCGCCACTCCTGCAACAAACGCCGGGCGAAGCGGCTCAGAGGTCGCTTCGTCCCGGCGTCAACGCGTGTCTGTGTATGTTGCGTTTTCTTCATTCGAGCAGGCGCGCGGCTCTCTTGCCGCCGCGCGCCTGCTCAAAGAATAGAGCCTGCTTCCATCGGGTGTAAAACTGTAGGCACAAGCCTTGTCCACATAATCAGCTAATCCGAAGCAGCTAACAGAACTTAGCGAGAGAAAGAACTGAACCACGAAACCACACGAAGTAACACGAAAAAGAGGAACTATCTTTTCGTGTTACTTCGTGTGGTTTCGTGGTTACTGCTTTTGTCAGCCGCTCTTAGGGGACGTTTGGCTTCACGAGCGGCGATTCCTTGTCGTCAACATAGACGCTCAGCACGCTCTCGTTGCCGGGGAACGCGAAGGTGTGATTCGTGACGAGCAGCGAGCCGTGCTTGTCGAACGCGCCGTTGGCAGGTGAGTTGAACGGGGAGATAAGGAAGTCGGGGCCGGGCGGGTTTCCTATGCGCGCGATCTCTGTGCCCGCCGCGTTCAAGACGGAGACGCCGGAAAAACCGGGCGAGGCCAGCATCACGTAGAGGTTTCCGGTCTTGCCAAAGACGATGCCGTCCGGCCCTTCGCCGTTGTACTGGTGGAAGACTTGCAGTTGTGCCCCGGTCGGCGCGTTGACGAGCGGGAGCGTGTAGATTTTGCCGCCGGTGAAGCCGAATTGATTCGCGCCTTCGGCAGTGACGGCGAAGTAGATTTTCGTCCGGTCGGGACTGATGCGAATGCCGTTCGGGCCAAAGGGAGTGTTGAGCGCCGGGTGCTGAAACCAGATTTGCGGCGTGCCGCCGCCGGGCGCGATGCGCCAGATGATGCCTTGCAGCGAATCGGTCAGATAAAGATTGCCCGACGGGTCGAAGGCAATGTCGTTCGGGAGCGGCGGTGCCTCGAAGGGCGGGAGGTTCGGCACGGGCGACGCATAGACCGTCTGTTGGTTGCTGCCGAGATCAATGCGGACGATGCCGAGTTGCGTGTTGACGACGTAGAGGCGACCCTGCCCGTCGAAGGCGACGCAGGAGTTGGCGTGTTCCTGCGAGAGGTCTTCGCCCTGAATCTGGATGGTCTCAAGTTGTTCGCCGCTTTTCGTGTCATAGACGACGACGATTGAAGGCGGTTGTCCGGCCGTGCCGAAGCGCGCGGGGCCGGAGACGTAAGCCTTGTTGCCCTTGACGGCGATGCCTTCGGGGGAACCGGGCGGTACGGGGAACGGGGCGAGAGTTTGCACGTCGCCATAGGGGCGTTTGTGCGGGTTATCGGCGAAGGCCGAGAGGGGCATGAGAGCAAACGCGAGCAGACAGCACACAACTATTTTCGGTAAATGTTTCGTTTGAAGGGACAAGATTTTTTCTCCTTAGAATGTTAAGAGTCGTAGGAAATTCAGCAGGCGAGGCGTCTCCGTCGGGTATGAAAAGCACGAGCAGTCATAAGAGTTTCAGGCGGCAATCTTTGTGCCAGTTTTGTTGTTCGTTCGTCTCGCACTTTTTTTTACAAAAATGCGTTGCCGGCCATCGAGCGCGTTGTCGAGGTGTCTTCTGGAGAAAACACATTCGCGGCAAATGTGTAAACTTCCGTTGAGCCTTGCCCCGTCGCTCGTTTAAAAGAACTTCGTTACAGCGAGCGGGAAGATAAATCCACACGCCCTGCGGCGTCACCACCTAAACGTGTAGTGATGTTTGATCTTCGTGTTCAATCTGGAACGACTGATTAGCGTCGCATCTACTAAAGCGGGATTTAGACCGAAAAGGTATCGCCCGTCGCAATTTTTTTTCGCGCCCGTGAAAATATTTGCGACAAAATACGCTCCGGCGGTGTCTTCCCTTGTAGAAGCGGAAAAATCTGCGGGGCACACTCGCGCCCGAAACTTTTCACACGCCACACTTTTTTAAGGAGCACGCATATGAACCAGCGAAACGACGCGAAGAATTCCGGGCACACCAGACGCCGCGCACTTCCTGCGGCTGGCAAGACGCGATTGGCGACCTTCGCCTCGCTATTCTTATTGTTGCTGATTTGCGCCGGAGTGGCTTGCAGCGAAGGCAGCCGTGGCCTTGCGTCAGGCTCAACGCAGGCGGGCGCGGCGGGTTCGTACAGCGGGCAATGGCTCGTCGAATTCAAATCCGGCGGCGACGAACGCGTGCAACTCTCCCTGCGTTACGAGCGGGAGAGCCATCATTCCAACACGTCGCGCCAGATCATGCCCGCAGAGTTGGTCGGGCTGACGCGCGAGCAGGCGATGTCCGCAAACGGCACGCAGGTCAAGTTTCAACTCCAACGCGACGCGGGCGCGTTTCTCTGCGAAGGCTGGTTTAGAAACGGCAAAGGCTCAGGCCATTTCGTCTTCGCTCCGAATTCTTCGTTCGTCTCCGAACTCGGCAGGCGCGGCTACGATGCGCCGTCCGACGAACAACAATTCTCAATGGCCTTGCACGATGTCAGCCTCGCGTTCGTCGAAGAACTTCGCGCGCAAGGGTACGAACGCCCGACGCTCGCCGAACTGGTTGAGACGGGCGAGCACGGCGTTCATCTCGAATACATGCGCGGCTTGAAGTCGCTCGGCTACAGTTTGCGCTCCGTGCCCCTGCTCATCAGGATGCGCGACCACAGCGTCAGCCTCAACTACGTGCGCGAACTCGCCGCCGCAGGCTACACGCAAGTCACCGCCGAAGAACTCATACGCACGCGCGACCACGGCGTCAGCGCAGACCTCGTCAAGACCTTCGCCGCCGAAGGCTATGAGAAATTGACGCTCGAACAGTTGATCCAACTGCGCGACCACGGCGTCAGCGCGACGTTTGTGAGCGAACTCCGCGCGCTCGGCTACGAGCGTCTGCCCGTCGAGCAGTTACGCAACCTGCGAGACCACGGCGTCAACGCGAGTTTCATCAAAGAACTCAAACAAATCGGCTACGAGCGCGTGCCGGTAGAACAACTCATCCGCCTCAGAGACCACGGCGTCTCGGTCAGCTACATTCAAAAAGCCAAAAGCACCAACGGCGCGCTCTCGCTCGATCAAATAATCGAGATGCGAGATCGCGGCATGGGCATGTAAGCGAAAATGGAGAGTGGACAGGAGGAAATTAAAAC
>DASYMM010000477.1:0-5235 GCA_036009085.1 Pyrinomonadaceae bacterium
AACGCCGCATGAGCGTCGAACCTCTGGACGGCTTCGAGATCGATTGCACGATTGACTTTCCGCACCCGCTCATCGGTAGGCAGCACATGCGCTTCGACGCGCTCGAAACTTCCGCCTTCGGGCGCGAAATCGCCTCCGCGCGCACCTTCGGCTTCACGGACGAAATCGAAGCCCTGCGCCGCGCCAACTTGATTCGCGGCGGCTCGATTGACAACGCCATCGTGCTCACGCCCGAAGGCATGTTGAACGAGTCGGGCTTACGCACGCGCGACGAGTTTGTGCGCCACAAAATTCTCGACATCATCGGCGACCTCGCGCTCGTCGGCATGCCGCTGCTCGGACTCGTGCGCGCAGAGCGCAGCGGCCATCTCTTCCACGCCATGTTGATGACGAAACTGCTGCGCGACGACACGGCCTGGGAAGTGGTTGACATGCCCGTCGCCGCAGGCGCGTTCGCGCACGGCGATTGAGCGCGCGCGTCAACTCCTCCCGTCGGTTCGTCTGACTGTATTTGAACGGCATTTGACTAGCCCGCGCGATTCGTCGTAAAACTTTTCCCGCGCGCGGCACGCGGCAACTCCACACAGTTTCAGTTCCCCCGGAAGAATTTTCTATGTCCACGAATGTTACGCAGACGAACGCCGCCTTGCCGACAGCCGAACAGATGCCAGCGCGCCGCTTTTCTCTCGACGCGCTGACACAGACGCTCGCCGCGCTCAAGAGCGCGCCCACGCAAAAGGAGCTCGACGCGTTGCTCAGGCGGTTGGAACTGGAGCCGGAAGAGTTGCGCGGGCATCTCAAATTC
This sequence comes from Pyrinomonadaceae bacterium, assembly GCA_036009085.1. Lineage (GTDB taxonomy): Bacteria > Acidobacteriota > Blastocatellia > Pyrinomonadales > Pyrinomonadaceae > JAIVJZ01. Next base: position 806 of record DASYMM010000477.1, read on the forward strand.
AAGCCGAACACCTACACGCGCCATCGCCTCTTCCGCAGCGACCTCTGCGAGATGCTCGTCCTCTGCTGGCTGCCCGGACAGCGCACCGCCATCCACGACCACAACGGTTCATACGGCGCGATTCGCATTTGCCAGGGCGCGATGGAAGAAGAGATTTTCCGTCTGAACGAGGCAGGCGAAGTTGAATTTGAAACAATGTACGTGCGCTCTGCCGGAGACGTGACGGGGACGGACGTGCCGGACATTCATCGTATCGGCAACCCGGAACAGAACGCCGAACGCATGGTCACGATCCACGTCTATGCGCCGCCCCTGCGCGTCATCAAAACCTACCAACTTGGCAGCGCGGAAGTCGGCGAGTGTTGGCCGGACGACCCGGCGAATCCCGCGAACACTTAAGCGCAAAAGAACTAACCGCGAAGACGCGAAGACACAAAGTTTAATCAAGCAGCCAACTTGCTGATTAAACTTTGTGTCTTCGCGGTTAATGGCCTGTGGCTCTCAACCCCGTCAACTAATCTTCACGCACGAATTCATAAACAATCCGCAGGCGCAGTTCGTTCGGCAGAACTTCGTGGCGCACCTCTCTGGCGCGCAGGCGCAACGACGCGCCGCTGGCTAGTTTCGTCATCGGCAGACGCGCGGAGAGTTGTTCGGCGCGCAAAATTTCAAACGGGTTGAAGCGCGCGTCGAGCGCGTCCTGCACGAGTCCGGTCAAACCGTCGCCGAGCATGGCCGGGACTTTCTTCAAGTGCACGGCTTTGACTTCGACGCGCGCCGTCAAAGCCTGCTTCGCTTGATCGAAACTGAGTTTGAGGTTCGTGTCCGCCCATCCTTCAAATTTGAGACAGCCGATGAGCGGCGCGCTGTAAGAGCCGGAGAAGGCGACGGGCGCAAGTATCTGTCCCGCTTGAAAACGAACCGCCGTGCGCGTGCCGTTCATCTCACGCCGCAGGGCGATCTCGCTCGCGCACGAACTCCGGCTGCCGCCTTCCGCAGAGTTGCCGCGCGCGAGCGGAAAGGTGGGCGGGTTTGGCAGCGTGAACATCGCCTCGATGAGCGCGTTGAAAATCTGCTCGTTCAACACGACGACCACTTCGCCCGCCGGAATCGCTCGCGTCTCGCGCGGGCGCGTGTTCGATTGTGCGCCCTGCGCGACGCAACTATTAACAGAGGTCAAAATCAGCGCGCCCAAAAGGCTGATAACAACAAGTTTTCGTTTTTGGTGGATCATTTGGAGATTCTACTGAGAACAGACAACAAAACTTCATGCCGACAAAGAATTTAACCACGAAACCACACGAAACAACACTAATCAGGTTCGTGTGGTTTCGTGTGGTTTCGTGGTTACTTGTTTTGTAGGGTGTTCGTAGTTTTAGATCAATCGAAGCCCGCTCATTATTACAAACCGCTTCGGATGATGTCGTGCAGCCGCAACAGCCCGACGCACGCGCCCGCGTCGTCGATGACGGGGAGGACGGAGATTTGCGAAGGGCGATCTTCCATCAGTTGCAGCGCGGCGTAGGCCAGCGTGTCGGGCGAAGTCGTAACGGGGCGCGGCGTCATCACGTCGCGGCTCGTGAGCGTTTCGAGTTCGGCGAGGCGGCGGCGACCGAGCGCGCGGCGCAGGTCGCCGTCCGTGATGATGCCTGCCAGTTGCCCTCCGTCTTCCAGCACGTTGACCGCGCCCAAACCGCCGCGACTGATCGCCTGCACCACTTCCAGAAGCGGCGCATCCGACGCAATCGTCGGGTTCTCCGCGCCGCCGTGCATCACGTCGCCGACTCTGAGCATCAGCCGCTTGCCGAGTCGCCCCGCCGGATGGTTGAGCGCGAAGTCTTCGGGCGTCAGACGCTTGCAATCCATCAAGGTCAGTGCGAGCGCGTCGCCGATGGCGAGTGCGACGGTCGTGCTCGTCGTCGGCGCGAGATTGAGCGGGCAGGCTTCCTTGTCAACCGAAGCGTCGAGCACGACATCTGCGCGCGCCGCGAGCGTCGAGCGCAAATTGCCGACGACGGCGATGATGGACGCTTGCCTGTGTTTGAGAAACGGGAGCATCGCGAGTATCTCGTCGGTTTCGCCGCTGTTGCTGATCATCAACACGATGTCTGCGGGCGTGACGATGCCCAGCCCGCCGTGCAAAGCGTCGGACGGGTGCAGGAAGACCGCGAGCGTGCCGGTGCTCGTCAGAGTCGCAGCGATCTTCTGCGCCACGTTGCCCGACTTGCCGACGCCGCAGACAATCACCTTGCCCGCACACGACGCCAACAATTCGATGGCGCGCTCGACCTCCCCACGCGCGATGCGCCCGGCGGTCGCGGCGACGGCCTCGGCCTCCAGTTTGAGAAAGCGCGTGAACTCCGCGAAATGATTCTGTTCAGCCATGCGAAACTTTCGACAGTTGATATGCCCCTGCGGGTTTCGAGAATACGACAAAAGTTGTCCGTAGTCAGTTGTCCGTAGTGCGTGGTCAGTTGTTTTTTGTCTGTCGTCAGTTGACCACTTCAATCTTTAGCCATTCGATTGGAAAGCCATAGGCAACTGACTACGGACAACTGACTACGGACAACTGACCACGGACAGTTATCCTTCCATCAAATGATCCTCGCGGCTGTAGGCGGGGCCGCAGACGAGGAGCAGGCGGATCGCTTCGTCGCCGGTGTTTTCGAGGCTGTGCGTCGCGCCGCGCGGGATGAAGACGGCATCGCCCGCCGCCACTTCGCGCGTCTCCGCGCCGACCGTCATGCGCCCGCGCCCCGCGAGCAGGTAGTAAACTTCTTCCGTCTCCAGATGATGATGCCGCCCGACGCTCGCGCCCGCAGGCAACACTTCCTCCGCCAGACTACATAACTCGATCTCCGACGTGGTGCGATCAATGAGCGGGCGTATCTCCGACCCGTGCGGCGTCTCGATGACGGCGGCTTGCTCGCGATTGACGATGATCATATTTCTCACGCTTTCGAGTTCCTTTCCGCTCCGGCTTTCGCTATAGCTCAAGCGTGATTGGTAGCCTCACACGTCGCTCCGTGTCAAGCAACATGCGTCGCTGGCACGCGCGGCGAGTGCTATGTTATGTTAATCGCCTCTGCAAGTCTTATGCGCCCGTAGCTCAGTGGATAGAGCGTTCGCCTCCGGAGTGAAAGGCCGTAGGTTCAAATCCTACCGGGCGTATCATATTAATCGAACCTTGACGGCCACGATCAGGATGGCCGTTTTCTTTACAGCACACTTCCAAATTCATAGCTTGAAGTGCCGTTGAGCCGTCCGCACAGGCGGCGACGCTTCGTGTCTCTGCTGGCACCGCGTTTGCCTGTCTGGGTGCGGGCGGCCTCGTGCGCGTTCGATTAGCGTGCAAGGTCTGGGTACATAACAGACATATTCAAGCAAGGGAGAGTTAGAGATGGACGCTTTTGAATTGCTGAAAAACGATCACGCCAAAGTTTCTGCATTGTTCGACAAGTTGGAACCGGCAACCGATGCGACGACGCGCCAGCAGTTGTTCGCGCAGTTGAAACAGGAACTCGACATCCACGCGCACATCGAAGAGACGATTCTCTACCCCGCGCTCAAGGAAGCGGCGGAGACGCGCGACATCACAGAGGAGGCTTACGAAGAGCATCAGGAAGTGAAAGACTTACTCGCCGAACTGGAAGCGACCCCGGCGGACAGCGAAGAATGGAACGACCTCATCATCGAATTGAGAGAGAACGTCGAACACCACGTCGAGGAAGAGGAAGGCGAGATGTTCCCGCAGGCGCGCACGGTGCTCGGCGAGCAACAGATCAACGAGATCGGCGCGCGTCTGTCCGCCGAAAAGCAGCAACAGCAAAAAGCGGCGGCGGCCGGCTCACAATAGTTCGTCAAAACATTTTTCTATGCGGAGCGCGGGAACATCGAGAGTTCCCGCGCTCAATTTTTTTCACCCCATAACTTTTTTGCCCGCGCTTTCGTTTTAACTTATGCGGCCTACGGCAAACGCTCGCACACGCGTTTGACATCAAAGCCCGGCCAGCGTTAACTCTAAATTCACAGACGAAGAAAGCCATTTTTTTGGAGAAGACATGCAAAAATTTAAACTGCTAAACCTCGCGCTCGCTTGCGCCCTGTTACTCAACCTCCCCGTCGCCCGCGCGCAAACTCAAGCGACGGGCGCGGCTCCGGCTCAGACGGCGACGACCGCCGCCGCAGCCAGACCGCTTCCCGCCGCCGCGCTCGAAGCGTCGAATTTGATCACGGCGGCGCGCCTGAGCGAGCACCTGCACATCGTCGCCTCGGATGCGATGGAGGGACGCGACACGCCTTCAAAGGGTCTGGACGAGACGGCGAAATACATCGCCACGCATCTCGCGCGCTTCGGCGTAAAACCGGCGGGCGACGACGGCACATTCTTCCAACGCATCTCGCTCGTTCGCCGCAAAGTTGACGCGACG
>DASYMM010000478.1:0-5061 GCA_036009085.1 Pyrinomonadaceae bacterium
CGAGCCGTCGAAGCGTTGCGCGGACGTGATCATTCCCGAAGGCGGGCACAACATGGTGAGCATCGGTTTGCTCAGCGGGACGATTCGCGAGCGGCTGGCGAAAGAACAGCAGCGGCGCACTAATGCGACCATCGGTATTTAAATTGAAGAGGAGAGCAAACGATTTTGGATACGAATGACGGGCAAGAATTAGTTGTGGCGGCAACCGAGGCGCGAGATCGTGCTATTGCGCGCTACTCAAAGTTTTGTGTTGGCGTCGCGCTCGAAGCAGAAGGCGGAACAATATACACAGGCTGTAATATTGAAAGCGCCGTGTTTGAATTAACAATGTGCGCTGAGCGCATCGCGATTTTTAAAGCTCTATCGGAAGGTGCGCGAAAGTTTAATCGTATTGCAGTCGTCGCTGATACTGAACGTTTGACCCCCCCGTGTGGTGGTTGCCGTCAATTAATCTGGGAGTTCTGCGGTGATGTGCCGGTGATTCTTGCTAATTTGCGTGGCAAAATCTCGGTAATGCACATGCGTGATCTACTGCCGGGTGCTTTTGATGCAAGTTTTTTTAAACTCACGGATGATGAGTAATCAGTTCGGAGTGCGAAAAGAGTAGCCAGGTTGTCCTTAGACGACTGATATGCGGCTGCACGCGAAATTGACTGTGATAATATCACCCGACTCGCGCCAGAAAGGAATAACGCGGGTCACACTGAAATGATCGCGCGCTGGCATAACAACGGCCTGCACTCGATCGCCCGGTAGCGCGGCTCTCACCACGCTTCCTCAAATGCTGGGAGGTACATGTGAATATTAACAGCGACATGGGTATCCAGTTAGGCATACTGCTTTTCGGATGTTCCGCTATTTGGCTTGTCGGGCGTCCCGAATCGTGGCGGCGATGGGGATTCATCTTTGGGCTTTGCAGCCAGCCGCTCTGGTTTTATATGTCAATTAAAAGTGGGCAGTGGGGGGTAGTTGTTCTCTCCTGTTTGTATGCTTATTCGTGGGCTCAAGGGGTCTGGTTCAATTGGATTAACCCCAAGGCTGAAACTCAACAAAAAGGTTGAGCGACCGACGACGAAGCTTGCTTCTTTCTTCTTTCCGTCTCCAGACTGCCGCCTTAGCTTTGGCGTTAGGCAGCTTGGAAGTAGAAAGTGTGTTTGCACGCAGTTATGATCACTTGCCTCACGCGTTGAATTGAGATGAAACCTTACAAAGGACTTATTGCAGGAATTATAGGCACGACAATATTAACCTTCACTGCGTTGTTGCCGTTTGTGGTTCATATTTTACCCGCGAACGGTTTAGCACGGTGGCTGATAATTTTTGCTCTATCAATCATCTCTCTCATTATTGCGATGATCGTAAACTATGGAGCCTTCTCCAGTGTTAGACAAGCCACTCTAAGTGAGCGAAACGCGGAACAATTATATCTTTCAGTTCAAGACAGGCTCATACCTCTCTTGCTTGAAGGACTTGAGGATACTTTGCACCGGCGCATTAACTCGCTTCCTGCGTATCTATCAAACCAGGTTGGATATGAAAAAAATCTAAAATTCTACGTTTTTGCTCAAGTTGAAGGTTATCACAGAATTATTGCTTCGACGGATGATGCTGCTGCATCCGTTCGTAAAATTGCTCTTGAACTTGATGAAGGCCTTGTCGGATACGCCTATAACCATAAAGTTTCTATATTTGCTGATAGCTTAATCGAGTGCAGCACAATTTATGACCGCTATTTTAAAAGTATTGGGCAGCCCCAAGCTATTGATCATTCAACCTTAGAGAAATGTGATATTGCCGTACAGTGTGTTTACACGATGCCAATATACGAGAACAAGCGAAGCGCTCCATGGTCGAACAACGTCATTGGAGTTTTAACAGTCGATTCGACACAACGAAATGACGATAAACTTTTTTTAAGCAATGCGTTTCAAAAGGAGGTAGAAGAAATTGCAGCAGACATCACCCCCTATTTAGCTGTATTTGAGGAACTAAAACATAAAAGCTAATGATGAGCGGTTATATTCCCGACACTAACATGAACTTTCAGGCAAAAGAAAGCGAGAACAGGTTTAGCTATCCGCTCTTGATAAAATCTCCTTCAAGTTAATAATGACTGAGACAACTGACGTGATGAAACTATCTCGAATCTCGGTGCGAGCGTTGCTTGTTGTTCTTTTCGCGTGCGCGTTCGTTATCTTCCCGGTCGCAAGCGTCGTGGCGTTTGCGCCGAGGTCTGTTGATCTCGTGGTGCGCGGCGGCACGGTCGTTACGATGGATGCGCGCGGGAGCGTGATCGAAGACGGGGCGGTGGCGGTCGAACGCGGGCGGATCGTCGCGGTGGGAAAGCGCGCGGACATTGATAGAAGTTATGCGGGGCGTGAGACGATTGAGGCGCGCGGGCGCGTCGTGATGCCCGGCCTCATCAATGGACACACGCATGTGCCGATGACTCTGTTTCGCGGTCTCGCGGACGATCTCGATCTGAACGAGTGGCTGACGAAGTACATCTTCCCGGCGGAAGCTAAGAACGTGACGGAGGATTTCGTGCGCGTGGGCACGCGGCTCGGCCTCGCAGAGATGATTCGCGGCGGCACGACGACCTACTGCGACATGTACTACTTCGAGGACGCCATCGCAGACGAGACGGCGAAGGCGGGCGTGCGCGGCGTGCTCGGCGAGACGGTGATAGATTTTCCGGTGGCAGATAACAAGACCTTCGCGGAGGGACTTGCCTACTCGGAGAAGTTCATCGAGAAGTGGCGCGGGCATGCGCTTATCACTCCGGCGATTGCGCCGCACGCGCCCTACACGGTCTCGGAGGAACATCTCAAGGCCGTGCGCGATCTCTCGAATCGTTTGCGCGCGACGATTGTGATTCACGTCGCGGAGACGCGTAAAGAGGTTGAAGATGTGACGCGCGATCACGCTGCTTCGCCCGTCGCCTATCTGGCGCGCATAGGGTTTCTGTACGACCGCGTGATCGCGGCGCACACCGTTCATTTGACGACGGAAGAGTTGGAGTTGTTGAAGCGTCTGGGCGTGGGCGCGGTTCATAATCCGCAGTCGAACATGAAACTGGCGTCGGGTGTGGCGCGCGTGCCGGAGATGCTGAGGGCGGATTTGGCTCTGGGTTTGGGGACGGACGGCGCGGCGTCGAACAACGATCTGGACATGTGGGAGGAGATGGACACGGCGGCGAAACTGCACAAGTTGATGGCGAACGATCCGCGCATCGTTCCGGCGCGCGAGGTGTTGGAGATGGCGACGATTCGCGGCGCGCGTGCGCTGCATCTCGAACGCGAAATCGGCTCGCTGGAACGGGGCAAGCGCGCGGATTTGATCGTGGTTGATATGGACGCGCTCAATCAGACGCCGATGTATAACGTCTATTCGCATCTCGTCTATGCGACAAAGGCGGCGGACGTGCGCACGGTCGTCATCGAAGGGCGCGTCGTGATGCGCGACCGGCGTTTATTGACGCTCGACGAAGAGACTGTGAAGCGCGACGCGCGCGCCTACCGCGTGCGGATTTCGCAGAGCCTCGCACCGGCGGCGGTGAATCCGGCGGGGGCGGGGCGAGATGAGAGCGATATGAGCGGGAAGGGGAGGCGCAAACCGGCAGCGACTCCGGTGCGGAAAAAACCTGCGCGGCGGAGTTGATTGATTCGCGTGAACGGGCGATAATATTCACGCTGATCAAAGATCATCCTTCAAGCGAGCGTCAACGCTCGCTTTCACATTTATGGAGTTGTCATAGTGAAGGAAAGTCGTCTTATTCGTTCTACGCCATCCCTCGTCAAATTTAATCTCTGTCTGCTCTTAATATTCGCCTTCGCGGCAGGTCTTCGTGCCCAGAGTCCGAGCGATCTCGATGCCGACGGGATTCAACGTCGCATCACGCGTGCGCGTGCGCTCGCGGCTGCGGGTAATCTCCCGGCGGCGCGCAGCGAACTCGAAGCTCTGCAACGCACAGCGGGAGTCGATCCTTCGGTGCGTGAGATTACGCTCGTGCTGCTCGCCGGGATTTATATTGATCAGGCCGATTACAGTTATGCGGAGAGCTTGTTGAACGCGGCGTTCGGCGCGCGTGCGACGGGCGGCGAGAGCGCGGCGCGCGCTTACTTCCTGCTGGCGGGTCAAGTGTTGGGCGGCGTGCGCGCGCGTCTGGAACGCTATCGCGTGTTCGGTTTGAACGTAGCGGACGAGGAGTTGCCCACAGAGGCTGCGGGCGATCTGGATCGCTTGCGGACGCTCATCGAAAAAGTTTTCGCGCAGGGAAGGCAGTTGCGCGATGAGAACGCGCGCAACATGGATGCGACGGCTTTGCTGGAAGAGGCTGCGGGCGTGCGCGTGCGCCTGTCGCGCAAGGACGACGAGCGCGCACAGTGGCAGCGCGAGTTGACGGATGCGCGCCAGCGCCTTGTCGGCACGACAGCACGCGCGGCGTCTAACGGTACGAACGCTCCCGCGCCGCGCACGCAGACGACTTCGGTTCCGTCGATCTCGAATCAGCCAACCAACTCTGCCGCCAACGCGCAACCTTCGCCGACTCCGGCAAACTCTGCGCCCGCAACTTCGACCAACGCGCCCGCGAACTCCGCACAGAATTCGGCGGCGATCACGACGCGCGGAGGTTCGTCGTCAACAACTAATGCGCCCGCCAATCCTCCCAACGCCGCTGCGCCTGCGGGCGGCAACGCGAGCGACGGGAAGCCGCTCGAAGTCGGGTCGCTGTTGCCGAGGGCGGCGCAGCAGGTTGCGCCCACCTATCCGGCGACGGCGCGCAACGCGCGCATCACGGGCAAGGTCACGGTCTTTTTGACGGTGGACGAGCGCGGCGCGGTCGGCGCGGTTGAGCGCACGGACGGGCCGCAGCTGTTGCGCCGCGCGGCGGAAGATGCCGCGCGCCGTTGGAAGTTTCGCCCAACCATCGTCAACGGCCAGGCCGTGCGCGTCTCAGGTTTCATCAACTTCAACTTCACACTTTAGCGGCGGAAGACAGTTAAGCATTCACCGCCGAGACGCAGAGTTTACGCAGCGGGGGCGCACAGAAAAGATTCA
>DASYMM010000479.1:0-11605 GCA_036009085.1 Pyrinomonadaceae bacterium
CAGCGCGCTTGGAGGCGAGCAGGTTGGGGATGGCGATGGCGGCGATGATGCCGATGATCGCAACGACGATGAGGAGTTCGATGAGTGAGAAGCCGCGTTGGCCTTTGTTCTGTTGCATTTCTTGGTTTGCTCCTTATGGCAAAGAGGGAATGGTTAAGTTTTTTCGTTCACGCGCCAACGGGTGCCATCGAGTAGGCCACGCGCCGTGCAGACTTATGAAGTAACAAGAGTCATGCCACGCGCGCAGGGCGACTGGGCGGCGCGCAGTTAGGCGTAAATCGCGGCTTTTTCGTAATGAAACACTTGACGAAGCGGCAGGCAGGCGTGCGACGGGTGACGATTAACAAAAGTCGTCAGATAAAAAGTGACGAATTCTGTCAAAAGGGAGGGCGAGGGATGCCGTAAGCATCCGCGCTGGTTCGGTCTCGCGCGCCTGCGTAAATTTGAAAGGTGTACGTTGATATTGTTCAAACGGGGAGAGAAAATTCAGGAACTCGTTCCGGCTGCGGCAAGCGGGGACGGAGGAGGAGAGCGGCGTCGGCGTCTCTACGGCGAGAGACGCGCCATCAATAGTTGATCGGCGAACTCGTGATGTCCGCCGCCCTGCCCGTCTCGCGGCGGATGACGCCGGAGACATCGAGATAGTAATACTGCCACGGCGCGACGGCGGGGGTAGCCGTCGCTTCGTAAAAACTGGGGGAGATGGTGGCGGAGTTGATGACGAAGGTGTAATTGCTGCGAGTTCCGGTAGCGAGTAACGGGTCGTCAATCATGTCTGCGCTGCGCAGCGCGGCCAGATCGCCGTACTGAGCGTTGCGCATACGGTAGGAGATTTGGGCTGTGTGAATGAGGCGCAGCGAACTAAACGCGCTGGCGTTATGCGCGGCCTGACGCGAATTGATGAAATGCGGGACGGCAATCGCGGCGATGATGCCGATGACCGCGACCACGATCAAGAGTTCGATGAGTGAGAAGCCGCGTCGACCTCTGGAAGAGTGGGAAGCCTGCATTGGTTTGCCGTTTCAACCTTACGCAATCAATTTGACTGACCTATAAGTCAATCTCACCGAACACCGTGCAATGCTCATGCCAAGAAGGAAGTTTCAAGTTTCAGGTTTCAGGTTCCAAGTCTGAGAGGCTTTCGTGAATTGAAACCTGAAACTTAAAGTTTTATTCGTGCGCGCCGCGCGCGGCGTCGTTGCGAATTTGCGCGGTGAGATTGCGGATGCCGTGCTTGTCGAGGAGGTGGCGCAAGGAGCGGACGGAGAGTTGGAGCAGTTCGGCGGCGCGCGTCTGGTTGCCGCCGGTGCGGCGCAGGGCTTCGAGCAGGTAAGTTTTCTCTAACTGGTCGAGATGCGCCGTCAGGTTGAGTCCGTCTTCGGGCAGGTCGAGCGCACCGGCGACGCGCGCGGGGCTGTAGTTGGTGATCTGTTCGGGGAGCCGTTCGGGTTGAATCTGCTCCGTGCGTTCGAGTGCGACGGCGCGCTCGATGGTGTGTTCGAGTTCGCGCACGTTGCCCGGCCAAGAATAGCGTTCGAGCAACTCCATCGCTCCTTCCGAGACGGTTAAGCTGCGCCCGGCCTGCGCGGAATATTTCTCCGCGAAGTGCATCACGAGTTCGCGTATGTCTTCGCGCTTCTCGCGCAGCGGCGGGAGTTCTATCGGGATGACCGAGACGCGATAAAACAGGTCTTCGCGGAACGTCCCGGCTTTGACCATCGCGGGCAGGTCGCGGTTTGTCGCCGCGATGACGCGCGCGTCAACGCTCAGTTCTTCGTGCCCGCCGACGGGTCGCACCTTGCGCTCTTGCAGCACGCGCAAAAGTTTCACCTGCATCGCGGGCGACATCTCGCCGATCTCGTCCAGAAAGATCGTGCCCTTGTCCGCCGCTTCAAACAGACCTTTGCGGTTGGCGGTCGCGCCCGTGAACGCGCCGCGCACGTAGCCGAAGAGTTCGGATTCGAGCAGCGTCTCGGTGAACGCGCCGCAGTTGATCGAGACGAACGGCTTGTCGTTGCGCGGCGAGAGGTTGTGGACGGCGCGCGCGACGAGTTCCTTGCCCGTGCCCGATTCGCCCGTGATCAAGATCGTGGATTGCACGGCGGCCACCGTCTCGATCATCTGATAGACGGCCTGCATGCGCGGCGAGCGACCGATGATCTGATCGAGCCGCCCGCGCTCGCTCTGCGTCTTGCGCCAGCCCTGTATCTCCTGCTTGAGTTGGCGCAACTCCAGAGCCTTCTCGACGATCAACTTCAACTCGTCAACGTCGAAAGGCTTCTGGATGAAATCGTCCGCGCCGAGTTTGAACGCCTCGCGCGCCGTCTCGACGGTGGCGAAGGCCGTCATCATCACAACCGCCACGTCGGGCGACAACTCGCGCGCCGCGCGCAACAGTTCGATGCCGCCCATGTCCGGCATCCTCACGTCTGACACGATGAGATCAGCCGACGCCTCGCGCAGCAACTCGACCGCGCGCCGCCCGTTCTCCGCCGCGCGCACCTGATGCCCCGCGCGCCCGAACACCAGCGACAACAACTGCCGCATGCCCTGTTCATCGTCAACGATTAAGATGTTAGCCATAATTCAAGTGACAGGTGACGAGTGACAAGTGACAAGTTGAAGACAAGTAAATCGTGAATCGTCAATCGTTATTCGTGAATAAATAAAGCTCTGTTCTTTCTATCCACGACTGACGATTCACGGTTCACGGCTTTTTAACTTGTCACTTGTCACTCGTCACTTGTCACTTTCTATTCTCCGGTAGCTCGATGATGATCGTCGTTCCGTGTCCTTCGCGGCTGCGGACGTTTATTGTACCACCATGATCGCGGATGATTTGATAAACAATCGAGAGGCCGAGTCCCGTGCCGCCCGTGGTGGACGAGGAGAAGGGTTCAAATAATCTCTCCACCTGTTCGGGCGACATCCCCGCGCCCGTGTCCGTGAAAGTGATGCGGACGCGCCCGTAATTCGTCGGGCGGAGTTCGACGCGCAGACGCCCGCCTTCGGGCATGGCCGAGAGCGCGTTGCGCGAGAGATTCCAGAAGACCTGTCGCAGTCCGGCCGCGTCGGCCTGCGCGCGGACGGGCGTGTCCGGGAAATCTTCTTCGATGATGTGGCCGTCGCGCGTCTCAGGGCTGTGGCGCAGGAGCGTGAAAGTTTCGCGTAAGGGTTCGCGCAAATCCGTGTCGGCGAGCGAGACCTGGCGCGGGCGCGCATAGGTGAGAAAGTCCGTGATGATGTGGTTGAGCCGGTCGGATTCGCGCAGGACGATCTCCATGAGTTCGGCTTGCGCGGGGTCGCCGTTCATCTCGGAATGCAGAACTTGAATCGAGCCGCGCATGGCCGCGAGCGGGTTGCGTATCTCGTGCGCGATGCCTGCGGCGACGCGCCCCACCGCCGCGAGCCTGTCCTGCCGTCGCGAAGTCTCTTCGAGGGCGCGCACCTGCGTTAAATCCTGAAACGTGATGACGAGGCCGGTGCGCGCGCCCGTCTCGCCGAAGAGCGGGAAGATGCTGTAGCCGAGACGCAGGCGCAAGCCTTCTGCGGTGAGGCAGTCGGCTTCGTAGCGCGGGCTGGTCGTGCCCTCCGCCGCCGCGCGCAGAGACTCTTCGATTTTAAACTTGAGCGTGCCGAGGAGAATCGAAACGTCTTTGCCGCGCAAGGCTTCGGCGGAGTAGCCGGTGATCTCTTCGGCGGCGGCGTTGAAGGTGTAGATGAGTCCGTCGAGATCGGTTGTGACGAGGCCGGAGCGGATTGATTCGACGATGCGTTCGTGGAGCGCGCGCAGGTCTGCCAGCGCGTGCTTGACTTTGATGAGTTGCACGTCGGAGTGCGCCTGTCGTTCGGCGAGGCGCGAGGCGAGCAAGCCGACGACGAAGAACGCGATGTCGTGCAAGCCCACGTTGCCGATCACTTCCGGCACGGAGGCCGCCGTGACATCGCCCGCGCTCACACGCAACCACCCAAACGCGCTTGCGAACACGACGAACGTGTAGCAGACCGCGCACCCGACGGAGGTGGCTAGCGCGCCGCGCACGCCGAGGAAGATGCCCGCCACGGAAATGATCACGATGTAGAGCGCGACGTATGGCGAATGCAGGTCGCCGCGCATCCCCGTGAGCCATGTGACGAGCATCACGTCGCAGAAAATCTGCGCCGCGGCCTGCGTCTGCAACGCGACGCGCGAAAAGCGCAAGATCGCCACGTAGAGCGCGGAGAGAGAGAGCACGACCAACCCGAAGACAAACGTGCTGCGGAGCGAATCGAGACCCGCGCCGCTCGCCGCGCCGCTTCGTCCCAACAGCAAGCTCAACCCGAACAGTGCCAAGGCCAAAATGAAACGAGCGGCGATGAGCCACCACAACCTGCGCCGCAAAGAGACGCCCGATTTCGCCTGTGCCTGCTCCTCTCGCATCACGCTTCAAGCCTAACACAGAAACGTCCTGCGACCGGAAAAACATCTCCCACGCGCGGTCTTGAGCGGCGCGCAGGGATGTACGCTCAGCACTTGATGCGGGAAATTTGCGCGACGAGAAATGTTGCAATCGAGTTGCAGCGCGGCGTAGTTGCAGGAAATATAGCAGTTAAATATAACTTGAATGTAGATAAAAAATAACTCTTGACAGGTAATACGCACTGAGTTTAAAGTGCCTGCACCCCTTAGAACACGTTTGACACCACCTCCCGACCGCCGCGACTCAAGCCTGAGTTTTGAGAAGCCGTGCCCGTAGTGTCAGCATTAAATAGGCCGTCCGCTCCACGTCAGATAGCAGGCCGCAGCCGCTATAAACGAGTACCGGGATGCTACACTTCGTCATATTAAACGCAATGTTTAGCAAAACATTCGGGTAAATAAATGTCCCCGCCGTCACTTGCAGGTGACGACGGGGACAGTTTGCGTTAACAACTTTCGCCACATCGCTGCGCACAAAAGATGCCACGCCAGACAGCCCGCATCTTAGCGCATCTTGTGGCAACTGCTCAACCTTTATCTTCGCCAAAGGGAGAGGTTTCCACCTGATGCGCCCGAGCCACACCTGCTTTCGCACAGACGAAACTCTCCTTAAACACGTCTCCGGTTGAACGCGTCCGCCGCCGCAGAAGTCTCTGCGCGCCGAACGTTTCGACCGTCAAGCGCAAGAGGTGAGTTTATGTCTAAAGATCATGCCATTCGCCACAGGCTCCTGTCTTTGTTGATTTGCTGTGCGGCCTTCGTCGCCGTGCTGGCTCTGCCCGGAAGCGTCGCCGCGCACGATAAGCCTGCGCCCTCCGCGACGCCTGATAAGTCTGCGGTCGCTGCGGCGACACCGCTGCCGCCCGCCGTCGCGCCGACGCCAGCCACCGTCGCACCGACGCCAACACCGACTCCGACGCCATCGCCCACGCCCGATCCGCAAAAAGATCAGGGACTCGATGAACCGTCCATCGGCGATTCGTTGTTGCAGGAGGAGACGCCCGTTGAAGACCCTGCCAAGCAGCCCACGACGGACACCGACAAAGCCTTCGTCTCAGCCGATTACAAAGAGACTCATCCAAGTATTGCGGGCGGCGGGCAAATTTCGCCCGAGCCGAATGCCATTCCATACGACTACAGCGCGCCGACGGCTGCTCCGTACCCGTGCGAGCGCGTGGTCAAGGCGAGCGTCGTCGCGTTTGATCAAGTCTTCTTCTGGAATCGCCTCGGCGCAGTTCAACCGCAGGGCATGATCTACGCGCTCAGGCACAACGTCGTGCCCATTGATTGGCGGCGCGGACTCGTTCCCGGCAACGTCCGCCTGCGCGGCGACAAACGACCGCGCCCGCTCACCCTGCGTATGAACGTCGGCGATTGTTTGCAGATCGATTTTCAAAACTTGCTCAACCCCACCCCGGTTGACGAAGAGCAGCCCATCACGCGCCACGCTTCGATTCACGTCGTCGGCCTGCAAGCCGTCAACGACATCAAGGACGACGGCTCGAACGTGGGCAGGAATCCCAGCCCTCCCGGCGGCCTCGTCGCGCCCGGTGGCCGCATCACCTACACGCTCTACGCCGACGGGAGCGCGAAGGAAGGCAACCACTTGATGTACAGCACGGCGGCGACGACGACCGGCGAAGGCGACGGCGGGCAAATTCCGCCCGGTCTCTTCGGCGCGGTCAACGTCGAACCGCGCGGCGCGGAATGGTATCGCTCGCAACTCACGCACAACGATCTGCGTCTGGCGACCGTCGGCTACACGCCTCCGCCCTTCAACCAGCCGATCATTGACTACGACGCCAAGTACCCCTGGTGGCATCGCTATCGCGGCCTGCCGATCCTGAAGATCATGAACAAGCGCAACATCATCGTGCATCAGGATTTGAACGCCATCATCACGGGGCCGGGACGCGGCGTTTTCGACCCCGCGCTCTTCCCGTCCTCCCCCACCGCGCCGAACCGCCACTGGCCGTTCCGCGAATTCACCATCATCTACCACGACGAGATCGGGGCGGTGCAAGCCTTCCCGCATTTTGAAGAGGGACATAAGGAGAACGGGGAAGAAACCAACCTTGAGTTCACCCTGCACGGCAGCCGCGACGCCTTCGCCATCAACTACGGAACGGGCGGCATCGGCGCGGAAATTCTCGCCAACCGTCTCGGCGTCGGGCCGATGAAGGATTGTCAGGAGTGTCTGTTTGAAGAGTTCTTCCTGTCGGCGTGGGCGGTGGGCGATCCGGCGATGGTCGTTGATCGTCCGGCCAATGCTCCGTGCGATCCGCATTCGATCCGCGACGGTCGCTGCTCCGGCTCGGAGCAGTATCCGATCTACGACGTGCCGCCGGGCTACAAAGCCGAGAAGGCTTTTTATCCCGCCGACCCGTCGAACGTCCATCACAGCTACCTCGGCGACCACACGAAGATGCGTATTCTGCACGCCGGGCCGAAAGAGCATCACATACATCACCTGCACGCGCACCAGTGGCTCAAGTCGGCTGACAGCGATGTCTCTTCTTACAACGACAGTCAGGCGCTCGGGCCGGGTTCGGGCATGAGCTTGGAGATCACGCACAACGGTTCCGGCAATCGCAACCTGACGGTCGGCGATTCGATCTTCCACTGCCACTTCTACCCGCACTTCGCGCAGGGCATGTGGGAACTCTGGCGCACGCATGACGTGTTTGAAGAAGGCACGCGGCTCGACTACTGGGGTCGTCCCGCTTTCGGTTCGCGCGCTCTGCCCGACGCGGAGATCAAGCGCGGCACGCCGATTCCGGCGGTCGTGCCGCTGCCCGGCGGCGCGGCGGGCAACATGGCGAAGTACGTTATGCCGCTGATGCCGCAGGCGAAAGCCGAGATCGTTAACGGGCAGATTAAGGTGACGGGCAACGGCAATCCCGGCTTCCCGTTCTTCGTGCCCGCGCTGGCCGGACACCGCCCGCCGCACCCGCCGCTCGACACGCAGTTCGACGCAGGACTTCCGCGCCACATCATCTTCAACGCGGATGTCGTCGAAGAACACCACACGCGCCTCAACTTCGACAAAGTGATCGAGAAGATTTCCGCGCAGGAGTTGAAAGAGGCGGGCGAGAAGTACGAACAATTCGCGATGGTCTATCACGAGCAGCCGACGCATGAGAGCCGCATGACGGACAACACGCCCGGCCTCTTTATGACGAACGGTCGTCCGCGCGTCGCCGGTGCGCCTTACGCCGACCCGTGCGTGTCCGACCGTTTCGATAAGGACGGCAAACCGATCTTCACCGTCACGAAGGTTGGCGAAGACCGCACCTACAAGGGCGTGATGTTCCAGTTCGACATGAAGATCAACAAGAAGGGCTGGCACTTCCCGCAGTCGCGCATCGAATCTCTGTGGGAAGACTGGGACGATATTATTAACGAGCGACGCGCGCCCGAACCGCTCTTCTTCCGCGCCAACTCCGACGATTGCGTCACGTTCTTTCACGCCAACCTGATCCCGAAGGTCTACGTGCAGGACGATTTTCAGGTACGCACGCCGACCGACATCGTCGGCCAGCACATCCACCTCGTCAAGTTCGACGTTACCTCGTCTGACGGCGCGGGCAACGGTTGGAATTACGAGGACGGCACGTTCGGCCCGGAGGAGGTCGAGCACCGCATCAAACACATCAACGAGGTCGGCGGCATCTTCGTGCCCGTGGACGAAACCTCCCCGGTCGGCACAGACGCGCAACGCTTGCTGAAGATTCAATATCACCCGATCTTCAGAAAGGCGACGCAGGTAACTTTTCAACGCTGGTATGTTGACCCCGTGAAAGACCGCGACGGCAACGACCGCACGCTGCGGACAGTCTTCACGCACGATCACTTCGGCCCTTCGACGCACCAGCAGACGGGCTTGTATGCGGGTCTCGTCATCGAGCCGAGAGGTTCGGTCTGGCGTGAGAACGAAGCGCCGGGCAATCTGTTGGGCGGCGCAGGGATCAAACTGCGCGACGACGGCGGCCCGACCAGTTTCGCGGCGGTCATCATTCCGCCCGACGAGACGCTCAGTTATCGCGAGTTCATGCTTGAGTATCAGGACTTCCACCTGGCCTACGAGGCAGGCCGTGGCGGCACGGCGGAGAAGCCTGAACCCGACCCGGAAGGCGCCATCAACCCGCCCGGCAGAAACGAAATTCCACTGCCGAGCATGATCATGGGCGGGCCGCCCTTCGGCCCCGACACCGCGCTCTTGAAACCGCCCGTTGACGGTAAATGCCCGGACGGCGAACCCGCGCCGTGCCCCGAAATCGTCTCTGCGGAAGACCCCGGCACGTTCTCCGTCAACTATCGCAACGAGCCGATTGCCCTGCGCGTGCGTAATCCCGACACCAACAAGCAGGCCGATGGCGATCAGGGCGATCTCTCTCTGGCCTACGCGAGCATCCCGCGCAGAGACCCTGACTTGAACGGCCCCGGCCCGTATCCGCCGCTCGTGCCGGGCATGGGCGACCATGATCCGTTCACGCCGCTTCTGCGCGCCAACGAAAACGACCGCGTGCAGGTTCGCATACTGGTCGGCGCGCACGAGGAAGGACACAACTTCACGATTCATGGCGTGAAGTGGTTGTTTGAACCGTCCGATCCGGATTCGGGCTATCGCAACTCGCAGATGACGGGCATCTCCGAGAAGTTCGACTTTATTCTCGCGGGCAACCCGCCCGACGGGCCTCCCGGAAACGAGTTCCGCGCCGATTATCTCTACAAGCCGGGAGCCTCGGTTGACGATCAATGGAACGGCCTGTGGGGCATCATGCGCGTCTATCGAGCGGGCTTCGCGGGGCGGGGCACTGAAACCAACGCTCCGGGCATGCCGCAAAACGACGTGCCGCCCTTCGAGTTGCCGAGTAATCCTTCGTCCAGAGCCGCAACCGCCACGACGAGCGAACCGGCGACGGGCAACGTCGAGGGTGAGGAAGCCGCCCTGCCGGAGTTCCTCGGCCCGTGCCCGCGCCGCGCACGCCGGCAACACTACAACGTCGCGGCCTATCTGGCGCGCGACATCCTGCCGCAGCGTCGTCTAGAGTTCGACGGGCAGAACGGTTACACGTTCACCGTCAAAGACAACGATCCCCAAAGCCCGACTTCGGGCAACACCGAAACCGGGCCTTTGAACGACCCGACCGCGATCCTGTTCGTCGATCAGGACAACGACATTGATCCGGAAACCAAAATGTACAAGCGCGCGCGCGTCGAGCCGCTCATCCTGCGCGCCAACGCGGGCGACTGCATCACCGTCACGCTGACCAACAACCTGCCGGAGAAGCCGGTTGACTTGGCCGGTTACAACACGATGCCGATGATCGTGGATTACTTCAACGCCAATCAGGTCGTGCCCTCGCGGCGCGTCGGACTCCACCCGCAGTTGGTGCACTACGACGTGACGACGAGCGACGGCATGAACGTCGGCCTCAATCCGATTCAGACGGTAGGCCCCGGCGACCCGCCCGTCACTTACACCTGGTACGCGGGGGATGTCGGCATCGAGTTGAGCACGAACAGGTGGATCGGCAAGCCGGTCGAATTCGGCGCGACGAATCTGGTCTCGTCCGATCCGATCAAGCACAGCAATAAGAGCGCCATCGGTTCGCTCATCATCGAGCCGTTTGACAGCAGTTGGGCTGTGGACGAGGATTCGACGCACTCCGCCATGATCTACAAGCCGGTTGACATCACGAATGCTCCCTGCTCCGGTTGTCCTGTGCCGGTGGAGGGCTTCCGCGAGTTCGTTTTGCAATTCCAGAACGACATCAACATGCGTTTCGGCAGCGGTCGCCCCGTGCCGAATCTGGCGGAATCAGAAGACCCCGAAGACTCCGCGCAAAAGGCCATCAACTATCGCACAGAGCCTCTCTGGACGCGTCTGTGCTACTGGCCTGCGCTGCGTTTGACGGGCAACGACCCGCCGCTCCCCGCGCACCCGTGTCCCTTGTCGGACGCCAAGCAGACGCGCGCGCTCGACATGACCAACTCGCTCCACAACAACCAGATCGGCGGCCTCGATCCCGTAACTCCGATCTTCACCGCCGACACAGGGCAACCCGTGCGCTTCCGCGTGCTTCATGCGGGCGGGCACGCACGCAACAACGTCTTCATGGTGCACGGCCACATGTGGCAGGAGATGCCGTATCAGGACGGGTCAAGCTCGACCGTCATCGGCTTCAAGCAAGACTCGCCGTGGCATGGCTCGCAATGGGGACACGGGCCGTCGAACCACTTCGACGTGGTGATTCAATCCGCCGGGGGGACGGCGCAGGTGCCGGGCGATTATCTCTATCGCACGTTCCAGTCGTTCCAATTCGACGGCGGCATCTGGGGTCTCTTCCGCGTCGAGCGACGCGACATAGACCCTCCCTGTTGTGATGAGATTTACTACTACTGATTTACGGTAGTCCTCACCCGAGCAGAGCGTCGCACGCGAAATCGTGCGACGCTCTCTCTCAAAATCAAAGCCGCGCTGGCGTTTGGTCGGAAACGCAACGCATAGAAAAAACGTCGCCGTTTATGCTTCCGGCGACACAGATGAATAGTTAGCAGCGGTCTCATTAAAGGACAAGACATGCGCCACGAACTCACACGAAACAGCACGAAACAATTTTAGTGTGGCTCCGTGTGAGTTCGTGGTTTCGGTCTTTTGCCTTGTTGAGATACGTTCCAGATGAAGGAAAGATGAACTGAGATGAACCAACCGTCTCCAGCCGCCGCGCCGCGCGCGCCGTTTGAGACTTCCGATCTCATGCTCGCGAGTTTCCTGCGTTGCCGCAGCTTCCAGATCGAAGGCATCAAACGTCACAACGGCAGAACCGTCTTCGTCTTCGACGACTCCCCGCACCTGCGTCAAACTCTACTCGACTATGCCAACGACGGCGCAGTTGCCGTGCGCTCCTTCTGCTCCACCATGAGAGACTTGAAGGCCATCACGCGCTGAAGCCTGACGGGGAACTATCCCCGCGCCGGGTGCCAAGAGAGCACGCGAGCGACTCGCAAGGCGCGGGCGCGCTTTCGATTTCAAACCAGCGATTTCAAACTCACGCCCGGCACGCCGGGAGGCGATAAAAGATCATGTTGACGAACACAAAGACCAGCACGAATTGGATCAACCTGACGTTCACCAAGTCC
>DASYMM010000480.1:0-7560 GCA_036009085.1 Pyrinomonadaceae bacterium
GTGAGTTTTTACGTCCGGGCTGCGGGAAAAGTTCGCTCTAGAACTGGAAGCGTATCTGCGCTTCGACGCTGCGATTGCCCGCCGCGCCGCCGAAGCCGCGAAAGCCGCCGGACTGCGTGGCTAAGCCGAAAAAGCGCGAACTGAGATTGCCCGTGAACGGCCCCGGATTCGTGTGGTTCAGGATGTTGTTGAAGTTGAGGCCAAGCTGAATGTTGTAGCGTTTCTGCTCCGCGCCGCCGCCGCCGGGCGCGCCGAAGATGCCGCCCGCGCCGAACGGGCCGCCGCTTGCTCCACCGCCACGCGCGCCCCCGCGTGCTCCGCCACCGGCACGACCGCCGCCGCCCTGAGCACCGCGCCGACCGCCGCCCGCAGCAGGAGTGTTGCCCGCAGCAGTTTGATCGCCGGCCGGAGTCGTTTGTCCGTTCGCGGCGCGTCGTCCAGCCGGGGCTGGAACGGTGCCGAAGCCGAACGACTTGTTGATACGCAAATTGACGGTGAACTGGCCGGAACTCTCACCATAGTTGCGCGGGATGAGAGGCGTGCCGGGGAGCGGGTCTATGTCGAAATCGCCGAAGGGCGTGACGCGCAAATTCTCGGGCAGCGTCGCGGCCGAGGCGAACGCGGGACGATCCGTAAAGAGCGTGTCGCCGTTGTTATCCAAGCCGGTCGTGATGTTGAAGGGCGCGCCCGACGAGGCGAAGATGAGCGGATTCAGGCGTATGCCCCACGGCGCGGAGATCGAGCCGCCGAGGAAGAAACGATGCCGCACGTCCAGGCTGGAACGCCCGTACTCGCTCGACAGATCGTAGTTGTCCGCAGGGAAACTTCCCGCGCCGTCGGCGTTGCTGTTGGCGCGGCCATAGGTGTAGTTGGCGAAGATCGAGAAGTTCGGATTAAAACGCGTGTTGGCGTTGACGAGCAACTGGTTCTGGTTGAGGACGGCGCTCGACTCATACTGATAGACGTTGCCGCGCGATTCGCCGAGCGGGCGCACGCCTGCTATCGGCGCGTTGATGTTGCGCGTACGCAGCAGATGGAGCGTGCGCGTGTTGACGTAGCTCGCCGTCATCGTGACGCGACCGGGGAGCAGACGCTCGACGCTCGCGGTTGATTGAATCGTGTAAGGCGCTTGCAGATCGGAGGCGACGATGCGCGTCGTCTGCGGCAGAGCAAACGCGGTCAACTGGTCAACGGTCGGCACATCGTTCAGATTCGGGAACTGGCTGAGCAAGTTTCTCGCCGTCTGCGCCAGAGCCAACGTTTGCGCGAGCCGCTGGTCGAACTCTGCCTGCGGCAGTTGCAGCCGCGACAGACGCTTCACGATCTCTTCATCCGTGCCCGGATTGGAGATGATGAACTGTTGCTGGTTCTGCCCGTTGAAGCGGTTGGCCTGCAACGTCAGGTTTTCGCCGAAGCGCGAGTAGAAGACGCCGAAGCCGCCGCGAAAGACTGTCTTCGGTTGACGCGCGCCCGCTCCCGGCGAATAGGCGAAAGAGAGGCGCGGCGCGAAGTTGAGATTGCTGCTGATGTTCGACTGCGTTTCGTAGCGCAAGCCCGCGCTCAGTGTGAAATCGCGGCGCACGCGCCAGTCGTCCTGAATAAACGCGCCGAGGTCAAGCTGGCTGACGCTCGCCAAAGGGTCGCCGCCGCTCACGTTCAACTGCGTGGGCAGAACGCCCGCGACGCCCTGCCGGAAAAGTCGAAACTGATCAATCGAACTGATGCCGGGAGAGAGGACGTTTCCTTCGTCGTCCGTCTGCGGCGCAAGACCCGCGAAGACGTATGAGCCGTTGAAGCCCTGCTCCGACAAGTCCGAGATGCTCACGTGGCGCACGCGCGCTCCGGCTTTCAGCGAATGCAGGCCGAGCGTAAACGAAGTGTAGTTCTGCAACTCGTAACGCGTGGTGGTGTTCTCGTTCGTTCCGGCTGCGGAGCCGCCGCCCGTGAAGGCGTCGCGCACGGTGATGACGGGCGCGGAGATGTCGCCGCCCGAAGTGCTGCGGTCGCGGTCGAACTGGAAGCGCGTCTCGTTGATGACGGTCGGGCTGAGAATGGCCGTCTCCGTGATCTGGAAATTGTGTCCGGTGTTCTGGCGGCTGTTGGTGCGATCCACGCCGAAGAACGGGTCTACGTCGAGCGAAAAGTCGCCCACGCCCTGATTCTCGGAGAGCGTGCGCGAGAAACGGTAGCGCGCGACGAGCGTGTTGGTCGGGTTCAACTGGTAATCGACGCGCGGGCTGAAACTCGTGTTGCGACGCGGCACGACGAGCGTGCGATTGATGCGCACGAGATCAAACGTCGCGGGTTCGACAAAGAGGGCGTTGATGATGGAGTTGCCGTCCGTCTCGCGGCGGTCGAAATCGATGAAGAAGGAAGATTTGCCTTTGACGATGGGGCCGCTCAAATTGCCGCCGTAGCTGCGCAGTTGAAAGGGCGCGCGGCGTTCGGAGAAAGGATCGCGCGAGTTGAGACTCTCATCGCCGAAGCTGAAGAAAGTTTGCCCGCGCAATTTGTCCGTGCCGGGGCGCGTCAGGATTTCGATGCGGCCGAAACCGAGCCGGTCGAACTCTGCGGAGAAAGGGTTCTGGTTGATGCGAATCTCGCGGATGGACTCTTTCGGCGGGATGCGCCCGCCCGTGAAGCCGTCTATGAAAATCTGCCCGCCCTCCGGCCCGGCGGAAGGCCCTGCGAGAGCTTGGAGCGCGGCGGCGAGTTCGTCTGCGTCGTCGGGCAAGGCGTCGAGGTCTGTGCCTTTGATGACGAGCGCGCTTTGATTGTTTTCGGCCTCGGTGCTGACGGGCGTGTCCGCCGCCACCGTCACGTCCTCTTTTTCGAGTTGGACGGTCAGCTTGATGTCGAGCGACTCGCGCCGCCCGGCGGCGACGTTCACTGCCGTGTTTTCAAAGATGCCGAAGCCCGTCGTCGTGGCGCGCACGGTGTAGGTTCCCGGCGCGAGTTTGTCGAAGAGATAGACGCCTTCGTCGTTCGTCGTCGCGGTCTTCTCCGCGCCCGCCGCGTCAACGAGCGTCACGGTCGCGCCGACGACGATGCCGCCAAACTCATCCGTGATCTGCCCGCGCACACTTCCAGTGCCCTGCGCGGCGACGATCATGGCCGTGAGCAAAAATGCCAGCAGCAGACTAAAACCGCGTGTGATTGTGCTTGATAATAAATTCATGATTCCTAGTTGGAGAGACCTTTTCGACTTAACTTAAATTTCCCTGCTTTTTTACAGCACGAATATTAAAAGACGGACGATCAGCCCCCCGGGTTACACCGTCCGTCCTTTATTTTTCGTCGTTTAGGGCAGGCCGATGCCGAGATCAATGCCGCCGGGCAAGCCCAAATCCTGCCCGCCCGCGATGTTCGGCGTGGCGGGGCGCGCGGCGATGGCGTTAATGACCGCGTCCATCCCTGCGACGAGCGCAATGGCCGTCAGACGCGCGGGGTCTGCGCTCGACGTGCTTGAGACGACGATCATGTCGCCCGGTTTCAACTCGGCGAGCGTGAGTTGCGGCATCCGCTCAAGCATATCCTGCGGGTCGAAACCGCCGCCCATCCGGCGACCGCCGCCCCCGCTGCCTTCACCGCGACCGCCTCCACCGCCGCCTCCACCTGCGCCCGGTTCGCCGCCCGGCGTTTGTCCGGGAGGACGCATGCCGCCTCTGCCCTGACCGCCGCCTGCGCCGCCGCCGGCCGCGCGCGCCGCGAGCATCTGCGCCATCATCGGCGGCAGGCGGCGCAAGTTTGAATCCTGATTGACGACGATGGTGAGCGGCCTTTTGTCCTGCGTCGTGATCTTGATCTCGTTCGTCGCGGGGTCAACCGCCGTCACAGTGCCGACGAGTTGGCGAAACGCGCCGGAAACGATCTCTTCGGGCGTGAAACGCGCGCCGTCCGCGCTGCGTTCGCCGAGCGCGCGCAGACGATCCCCGACTTTCAACTCTGCGAAACTGCTCGTCTTCGCGTCCGCGAACTTCACGGAGTCGGGCGCGTAGCGACGAAAGACTACCTTCTCGCCACCCGCGACCACGACCAACGGCTTCGGGCCTTCGGCGGTGGAGGTCGTCACCGTCACCTCTTTCGTGGCGGGATTGACCGACGTGACCGTGCCGAGGATGCCGCGCCGTTTCCACTCTTCGCGGTCGCGCTCATGCTTCTTGGCGATGTCGGCCTTTGTCATCACGACGAGCGCGCGCACCATCACGCTCTTTTGATCGTCGGAGAGTTTGCCGCGCGCGAACACGCGGTCGCCCACGCCGATCTCCGCGGGCGTGATTTTCGTCGCGCCGTCGAGCGTGGTCGAGCCGGGCTGCGCGCGTATGAAGGAAGTGGTGTCGCTATAGACGGCGACGACGCTGTTGCCCGCGTCGGTCTTCACGGACATACCCTTCTCGCCAAGGTTGATGGCCGTCACGTTCCCGATCACGCCGTTCGCGGTGATGGACTTATCGGCCTGCGTCGGCTGCGCGGTGGTGGCGGGAGTTTGCGCGGAAGCGGAACTCAGGCTCAACGTGAGCGCGAGCGTGGCAAAGGTCAGTAGTTGCTTTTTCATCTTGATGTTCTCTTCGGTCGGTGGATAAACAATCCTCTTGAAGCGATTAAAGTTTTACGTCTGCCGGGGCGTAGTGTTCCCGTTTTCGCCCGGTTTGTCGAATCGCGCGAGGCACGGCGTTCGCTAGTCCGGGCGTCGCTTCGGAGCGTGCGCCGTTTCGGTCAACGGGCGACTTCCGGCCACAAAAATTTCGGGGGAGCGTTTAGAGAGCGGCTTTCGCCGCAACAGGTTAGACGCGCGGCGGCCTCGTTTAGTCGCCTTCTTTCTGCGAAAATTTCAGGGGAATGACTGGTGAGATTAACGAATCAGGAGTGCTAGATCAAGGGCGCGCGCCCAACTTCCAGCCGTGGCGATAGCGCACCGTGAGAGCCAAGCCCAGACTCGTCACGACCAGACCGGCGACGGCGAGCGCCCACAGGTACGGCAGCGACAGCACGACCGCCCAGAAGGTTGCGCCGAGGAGCAGCGCGATTGACTCTGAACGCTGCTCTTCGCGGAGCAACATACGCTGCAACCAACGCCCCGTCGCCGCGTGAATCGCCACGCGCCCGAAGAGATAGGCCACGAACAGGAAGAGGATCGAGAGCGCGCCGGTGAAGAGTCCGAGCACGGACGGCAAGACGTGCAGCGCGGCGGGCACGCCGAAGGTGAGCACGATGGCGGCGAGCAGGCCGATGACTGCGACGCGCAGACTCGTCAACTGCAAACGCGTGGCCGCGCGGCTGATCGCGCCCGGCGTGGCGGCGGTCAAGCCCAGAGAGATGATGAACCAGAACAGTATGGACAGGACGCGCAACCCGAAGGAAGCCATCGTCCAACTCGGTTCGAGCACAGACCACGGGTTGCGCCCGAGTTCGCGCAACTCTTCTTCGTAGCCCGCGAACATGATCGTCTTCGACTCAGGATCGCGACCGGGCGCGGTCTTGCCATGATGATACGCGCCGCCGATGACGAGCACGTCGCCGCCGATGTAAGAGTTTTCGTGCTGCTTGATCGTGCCGCCGATGACGCCGACATCGCCTCCGACGTGCCCGTCTTTTTCGACAAACACATCGCCGCCGAAGGCCATCACGCCGTGCTTCACTCTCCCGCGCACGATGACCGAGCGACCCATCCCGAACACATCCTCCGTATCGTCGCCTTCGACAATGAGCGTCGTCGGATCATTCTCGGCCACGCGGACGGAAGGCAGACGCGCGTGCGCCGCCACCCCGGCGCACAGAATCACGCACAGAATCGCGCACAGGCGCGAAGCGGCGCGCAAGGCGGCAAGCGTCGTCGTCGGCGTCGGGGTCGGTGGAAGAATGAACGAATTCACGTCTGTTATCGCGTCTCTGATTGCGCTCTTATCGCATCCGGGGCGCACAGTAAAACATGGCCTGAGTTGTTACGTATGAAACGGGCGGAGAGTTTTCGCGTCGGGGAATTTTTCCGTCTAGTCGGGGAGGCGCGGCGTGCGATGATAACTGCCGATGAGCCGGAAGAGCAGGACGATGGCGAGCGCGAGAATGATATACACGAAAGTTCTAAACGCGCTCGGTTCGTTCAACAACTGCCCGCCGAGCACGCGCAGCATGAGCGCAAACCCGGAGACGGCTTCGCCGACGGCGTGCGCCGCCATGTCGAGCAACGTCACCACGACGCCCACGACGCCGCGCAGAGGCGTGAACAGTTCGTCCCACGCCTGCCAGCCGAGCAGTGCGAAGGAGAGCGCGGCCAGCCCCGCGCACAACCCGAAAGCGAGCCGCCGCTCCCCGCGATGGCGCACGCTGCTCATGTCCGACTGCGCGCGCGCTTTGACGATCTGTGTGAAATTTGTGGGGAGTTCGATTTGCTGCCGCGCATCGCCGAAGGCCGCGTCGAGGACGCACAAAAGTCGCCGCTGTTCGCGGAGCGCGGTGGCGCAGGACGCGCAAGTCTTCGTGTGCTGCTCGAAGCGCGTGCCCTGGGCGGCGTCCAACTCGCCGTCGAGATACGCGGCCACGTCCAGACACGCGGCTGGTGTCTCGAAGGCTTCGACGATGATGGGTTGGTCGCTCACGATTTTCCGGTTTCGCCCCGTGCTCTTTAAATGCCCGTGATGCCGCGTTCGACGAGCGGCGTGCGCATCGCTTCGCGCGCGCGGAAGATGCGATTCTTGACCGTGCCGAGCGGCAGCCCGGTCACTTCTGCGATCTCGTCGTAGCTCAGATCGTGCGCGTGGCGCAAGACGATCAACTCTCTGTAACTTGCGGGCAGAGACTGTATGACATCCTCGATCTCTGCGCGACGCTCGGCGCGCACGCTCTCCTCTTCGGGCGTCGGCAGGCCGGAGGCGTAAGGCTTTTCGTAAGTGTCGCCTTCGGTGGTCGTCACTTCGAGTTCCTGTTCGCGCGTCGAGTGGCGGCGCAGGTGGTCAATCGCAGTGTTGTGCGCGATGCGATAAATCCACGTCGAGAATTTGTATTCGGGGCGATAGCGCGCGAGCGACCCGTAGACCTTGATGAACACTTCCTGCGTCAAATCGAGCGCGGACTCGTAGTTGCCCGTCATGCGATAGACGTAGGAGACGAGCGGGCGTTGATAGCGTCGGACGAGTTCCTCGAAACTGTCGTCGCGCCCGGCGATTGCGCGCGTCACCAGCTCGCAATCGGCGACGCCGGGAAACTTTTGCACTGTGGGGGAAGTTGCGGTCATAAGCTGTAACAAAACGTCTTTACGTTAGCACAAAAGCGAAAGTTTCATAACTTCGGCGGTTAAACCTCGGTGCGCCGCGACGAAGATTGCGTGGCGCAGAACGAACTGATCTCTCGCGGCGAGCGGAGGTGGAAGACGTTTTTCGTCGGCGCGTATTTTGCCGCCACCTTCCTCATTCACGTCCTCTCACACGATTCGACGGCGGGCGCGTCGCTCGAAGTCGTCAGGCAAACACGATGGGATGACTCTCTGACATGGACGCGTGCGAAAATATCTTCGCGGCATCAAGCCCACGCGAGGGCGGCGAGTCCGGCGGGGGCGGCGATTTG
>DASYMM010000481.1:0-4969 GCA_036009085.1 Pyrinomonadaceae bacterium
GTGTTTCCTGAAGTTGACGACGTGCGGGCCATTCCAGCTTCGAGGCACGCGCACTATGAAAACCGACCTTGCGCCATCGGCGGAGACGACGTGGATGCCGACGCCAGTGAGCCGAGGCTCGATGCCGTCGCGGATCAAGTTTTCCATCCAGAGTTTTCGCGAGTCGATGTCCTCGCCGGTGATCCCGACGATCTCGGCGGCGGGAGCGTCGTCGTTGGGGCGCTCTTCTCTTATGCCGTAGATGATGTCCCCGCCGGCTGTGTTCGCCATCGCGGACACGTCCCTCAAGAACTCCTTTTTGCTCTCGTCGTCGTTGCCGGGCAGCGCCTCCTTGTATTCCAGTTGAGCGCCTTCGGGCACGCCGTTTGAAATCAAACCCATCAAATCATTTAAATCAACCTTGTGGAGCTGGTTGCCAAGCATTCGCCCTCTCCTTCCCGCCTTCATCTGGCAGCGCGCCGCTCAGACAGTGCCTATTCTTTTAGTAACGAAAGAGGCAAAAGTATTCGACGCGTATGAGGCATAAACTTGTCTGCTCGCGTTGCTGACCACGTCGCGGTTGAATTTCCTCACGTCCACGTCCCTGAGCTGAACGTATGCCCCTTTGTAGCTCGAATTCCACATGGCCTGGAGGAGGAGCGTCCGCGAAAGCGGGAACATGATGACAGCGTTCTCGCGGTCGCCGAGTCCGCTGCCCTTACTGAAGAGCGCCGGGTCGTCACAGGTTACGAACTCGGTGTCCGCGGCTGCCATGAAGTAAGCCCAGTCCATGTCGAACAGCACCCGCTCGAAGACGGAAGGGCGCAGGATGTTGCTGGTGAAGATAAATTCCGGCGGCTCGCGCAGGTACTCTTCGCGCATCTCCGCAAGCTCCGCCTTCCGGTATTCAAACCACGCTTCCGCCTGCTCCTCGGATCGCGCGCGCTTCCTCATCTCCTGGCGCAGCCACTCCTCGTCGTGCTGCTCGAAGAACTTCGGCATTAGTTCGGCGGCCATGCGCTTCGCGTGTTCTTTGAACTTCGGCGTGCGCCGGTACATGACGGAGATGAACTTGCAAAGGCTGCGTCGCTCGTCGTCGGTTATGGGAGTCTCCTTATCTAGTTTCTGAATCACCAGCGCCGCGCTGTTGTCTATCCTCCCTAATTCGGCCTCTATCGTCTGGTTGTCCTGGTTGCCGGACTGGTCGGTGTAGGCGTATAAGTCGATCTCCATCCCGGTGTTGCTCACGGGGAGTTTGCGCGGCGGTCGATCCTTCTCATAAACCCAGATCAGTCCCTCCTTCTTCCCGTCTTTGTTCACCTCCTTGATGAACCCCCGCTGGTAAAATTGTGGGACGTAGTGATGCTTCATCGCTTCTTTAACGCTCCCGTAGGGCTACCGGCTCTAAGAACGAGACATATATCTTTAACTAACCCTAATAATCATGCGCGCCAATAGCTTGCCCTACCCATGATGCGGCAGACTCTCGGCTTAATCGGCAAGTTGTGCCAGTTACCCTCATGGCAGCAACGTAAATGGCAATCCACGCACACGTCTAAACGGTCGGAATCGTCCGCGCGCCCCCGCGTGTGGTGCGCCTCTATCGCGTAGCCGTACTGACCGCAGCACTGGCAACGCTTGCTCTTTTTGGCTGTTCGCGCGAAGGGCCTGCGCTTGCCGTTGTAAGGGCAGGTTCTCGCGTTGTGAGCCTGTGAGTTGCATACTCCACATGCCACGATGACATCTCCTCATAGAGAAAAGCCCCATGCCTTAGAGCTTAAATTTGCCTAGTATATAACTCTCACATCATAGTCCCAAAAATGACACAACGTATAACACACAACACAATTTTGAGCTATAATTTGTTTTTGCAGTTAAGTAATGAAAGGGGCAAGAACTATGTGTGGACGTTTCGCACTGCGCACCCCGCCGAAGAGTCTAGCGAAAGCCTTCGGGGTCGAGGAGGTGCCGGAGTATGAGGCGCGCTTCAACATCGCGCCCACGCAAACGATAGCGAGCGTTCGTCAAATGCCGGACGGACGAGAGCTGAAGTTTCTCAAGTGGGGACTGGTGCCTTCGTGGGCGAAAGACGCCTCGATGGGCGCAAAGCTGATCAACGCCCGTAGCGAGACGGTCACGGAAAAGCCGTCCTTCCGCGAGGCTTTCAAGCGCCAACGATGTTTGATCCCGGCGGACGGGTTCTATGAGTGGGCGCGTGCGGGGGGCAAGAAACAGCCGTACTTCTTCCGACTGCGGGACGAGCAGCCGTTCGGCTTCGCGGGGCTGTGGGATCGCTGGGAATCGGGTGACGGGGCCATCATCGAATCCTGCACCGTCCTTACAACCGAAGCCAACGACGTGCTCAGGCCCGTGCATGACCGGATGCCCGTCATCATCCACCCCGAAGATTACGAGCTGTGGCTGGACGATGACGAGCGCAAAACCGAGCTGCGTCGAGACCTGTTGCAACCGTTCCCTGCGGAGGAGATGGTCGGCCATCCGGTGAGCACGCTTGTCAACAGTACGCGGAGTCAGGGGGCGACTTTAGTGGTTCAGGTGCCGATTAACTCGCTCTAATACTGAGCCGAAGTCAGTAGTCAGATAAGCTTTGTAGCTAATCTGCGGCACGAGCGCCTTTGCTTCTGCATGACGCATTTAACGGAATACCGGCAGGAGATTTTATGAACCGTAACGACACGTGGGATCAGATCGTGGCCGAAACCTCCGCGCGCCCCCTCCCGCTCTCGGAAGAGCATTTCCGCGCGTGGATGGGCAGGCAGGGCATCTTCGTCAGCTCGCTGATGGACGACGAGATGACGCCGCACCGTAGTGCGGTGCGGGCTTACCTGCGCGGGGCGGGTGCTACGCCTCTCATGTGGGAGGAGATCACGCCGCAGGATAAGAGTGCGCAGCATGCTTACCTCGACGGAGTAGACAGAGCCACGATCTTCATCCTGATGCTCGGTCGTCGGTACGGCGTGGCGGACGCGAGCGGCGCGTCTCCGACGCACAGGGAAGCGCTCCGCGCCGCCGACCGCCACATACTGCGTTGGTTGTTCGTGATGAGCGGCGTGGATTCGCGCGAGCGCGACGTGAAACTCAACGACTGGTTGGGATCGCTTTACAACGAACTCTCCGGCGCGAGCTTCGACTCGTCCGAGACGCTGGTCGCGCGCCTCGACGCTCAGTTACACGAGAAGGCGGCGGAGGGAGAGCGGACGTGGATCAAGCTGGGTAACTTGGTCTTTCCCGGAAAGGTTAAAACCAGCGCCGCTGCGACCGGGACGAAAGAATTTACCGTGACGGCCCGCGCCTCCGCTGGGCGGGTGCGCCACGCGTTGATGGAACTGGGCGGGGGCTTCGGGCGAAATCGCCCGGAACGCCTGACTTGGTCGGAATACAGCTACCCGATCCAAGTCGTTTCGTCCGCGTCGGAATCCGAGTTCACGGCGGAAGACACAGTCGAAATCAGGTGTCAGACGCCGAATAACTGGTACGGCGAGGCGGGTTCTAGTATCGCCATGATGGGAATGGATTCAAAAGGCACTTGGGTGCGCCAGGCTTTTTTCGGCGAACAACCTGCTGCGAGTAGTCGCCGCGGCGGCTATGACCTTGAGCAGGCGTTCAGCACGCCCGACGCTAGAACGCTCCCGGAGGTGCTGGCGGCGGTGAATGCTGGCGGGTGGCTCGCCGAGGGGCTGACCAGATTATATCTGGTCGAAGAGGTCGCGCGACGATACGCGGGGCGCTTCCAACATCTTGAGATCAGTCCGGCGACGGCCCAAGGCGTGCGGGTCAAAGGCACTTTAAGCGTTGGTTCAGGCAGTAAAGAAGAGATGAATATCGAAGGACTTGTCCCGCTCCGTCGTGCGGTCTAATGCAAATGTTGTCAGGTTAGGAAATGAATCAATGGGTACTTCGAGGAGAAGAGCAGCTAAACAGAAAAGGAAGCCGGCGGGCGTCAAACCGGTCAACAGTCCCGTCCCGCTAGCTCCCGCGAAGCCTGTTATACATGAGGAAGAGGTCAACCGCCTGAGACAAGCGTTAGCGGCACTCGACGATCAAGTACAAGACCTCAGAAGAGATTTTAGTAAGAAAGAGTTACACGATACACGGCCACAAAAGTTCAGTGCAGCGATGTACGCTACGCCGTTGGTGGCTAAGATACTTACTGACGGCCTCGGAGTGTTCATTGCTACTTTATTCTTCAATATGGTCGCTGCTTGGCACTCTTTGCCTGCTTGGGCGCAGAGCAAACATGTGCTTGGAGGGCTTGTCTTCTCGTGGCTGATAGCCGAATGGTTGGCTTACGAAGCACAACGTCCGAAGTAGCAACGCAATCTCGCATTTTTGGCCTATTACGTTCGGCTGCTCAGTGACACGGGCGCACCATACTCGAAGAAAAATCATGACTATGAATACTTCGCGCCGCCAGGGATCATCCGCTTCAACCAAGCGGGGAAAGAGAGGCACTAACGTGTCCGCGAAGAAGCCATCCTCAAACGCCCGTAAGGGGCGACTCGTCGAAGCAATTGTGGCGCTCATGCATGACTACAAGGGTGTGAAGGTCGAACGCAATGTTCACCTCACGCCGGCCAGTGGAGACCAGACGAGGAAGCGTGAAATCGATGTCCTGTTGACGAGTCACGTCGCTGACTACCCTGTGAGGATCGCTTTTCAGTGTAAGAACGAAAGAAGGAAGATCGAGCCGGAAGATATTGGGGCCTTCGCCGACGCGCTCGACGACGTGGGCATCCCCCCACAGCACGGCATATTCGTGTGTGTGAACGGATATACGAACGGCGCATTGATGCGTGCCAAGGAGAAAGGGATACGCGCGCTGGTTCTGAAAGGGTTGACGAAAGATAGACTCGCATCCGAAGTAGCGAAAGCCTTCCAGTTTAACGTCTACCTGCTGGCGGAGGTCAGGGGCCTGTCCGTTACTAACAACGTGAGCAAAGCGGAATATGAAGGCCAATTTCTTGTGTTC
>DASYMM010000482.1:0-3261 GCA_036009085.1 Pyrinomonadaceae bacterium
CGGCAATTCCCCGCCGCGCTCCACCGCCTCTATCTCGTCCGCCGCGCCCACCTCGACGCCGCCGCCCCGCAACCCTTCCTCGACCTCCGCCGCCATCCCGCGCACCGTCGGACGCTCGAACATGCGCCGCACGGCCACCTCTACCCCGCACGCCTCACGCACACGCGACACCACCTGCATCGCCAGCAGCGAATGGCCGCCCAACTCGAAGAAGTTGTCGTTGACGCTCACCCTGTCCGCGCCCAGCACCTCCGCCCACACGCCCGCGATCAACTCTTCGACCGGCGTGCGCGGCGGTTCAAACTCTCTGCCCACATTCATACTCGACAACTCAGGAACGGGCAGAGCGTTACGGTCGAGTTTGCCGTTCGGAGTCAAAGGCATCTCCGGGAGCCGGACGAATACTTGCGGCACCATGTAGTCCGGCAAACGCTCGCCCAGGTACGCGCGCAACTCCTGATTGCTCACGTCGGGGCTGCTTGCGCCCTCGCCGCGCGCAGTTTCGGCGACCACGTAAGCCACCAGCCGCTTGTCGCCCGCGCCGCCGCTCCCGCCCGCCTCGCCGCGCACCACCACGACGCACTCTTTGACGCTCTGATACCCGCGCAACTGCGCTTCGATCTCACCCAACTCGATGCGATAGCCACGTAGTTTGACTTGATAATCCGCCCGCCCCACGTATTCCAGTTCCCCCGTCGCCGTGTAGCGCGCGATGTCGCCCGTCCGGTACAGACGCGCCCCCGCGTCGGCGGCGAACGGGTCGGGAATGAACCTTTCCGCAGTTTGATCGGCTCTCCGTTGATAACCACGCGCCAACCCGACCCCGCCCGCGTAGAGTTGCCCCGCGACGCCGGCGGGCACGGGTTGCAGCCGTGAGTCGAGCACGTACAGGCGCATGTTGCTGATCGGTTTTCCAATCGGCACGGGTTGGTCTGTTTCGTGCAAACTCGTCTCATAACAGCTTACGTCCGCGCTCACTTCCGACGACCCGTAGAGATTGATCAACCTGCACTCCGGCAGACGCTCTTTAAATCGCGCGCACAGTTCGGAGGGCAATGCCTCGCCGCTCGACACCCAATACCTCAGCCGTCCGAGCTTGCTTTGCAGGTCTTGAGAATTCTCCAACACGGCGCGCAACAGAGAAGGCACGACCACGATCCGCGAGACGCGATTCGCCGCCAACTGTTCGATCAAACGGTGCGGGTCTCTGACATGCTCGTCGGTGATGATCACGTTCTTGATGCCACGCAGCAGCGGCCCGAAAATTTCCCAGACCGAATCGACGAAGCTCAGACTCGTCTTTTGACAGCAAACCTCGTCAGCCCCGAAGGGGAACGCGTCCCACATCCAGTTGAAGCGATTCAGAGCGGCGCGGTGCACGCTCAACACGCCTTTGGGTCTGCCGGTTGAGCCGGAGGTGTAGATCACGTAGGCGAGATTGTCCGCCGTCGCCCCGCTCCGGCAGTTCTCGTCGCTCTGTCGCTCAAGTTCCTCCCGTTCGCCGTCAAGACAAATCACCCGCGCATCGTGTGCGGGAAGTTGCTCGACGAGACGTTGCTGCGTGACGAGCACTTTGACCTCTGCGTCTTCCAACATCTGTGCGAGCCGCGCTGGCGGGTATGCCGGGTCGAGCGGAACATACGCGCCGCCCGCTTTGAGAATGCCGAGCAACCCCACCAACATCTCCAACGAACGCTCGACGCACAGCCCGACCAGCGATTCCGGCGCGACTCCCAGTTGCCGCAGGTAATGCGCCAACCTGTTCGCACGACGGTTGAGTTCGTTGTAAGTCAGTTGCTCCGCGCCGCACACCACGGCGACCGCCTCCGGCGTGCGCCGCGCCTGCGCCTCGAACAACTCATGTATGCACGCGTCGTTCTCATACGCCCGCGCCGTCTCATTCCACTCGGACAGCAATTGTCGCCGCTCGCCCGTCGTGAGCCACGGCAGCGCGGACAGCGGTTGTTCGAGATGTGCGACGATGCCTTCGAGTAACGTTCGGAGATTGCCGAGCATGCGGTCGGCGGTCGCTTCGTCGAAGTGGTCGCGGGCGTGCGTGAGTTTGAGCAATAACTCGTCGCTCTCCCAAACCATCAGGTTCAAGTGATAGTTGGTCTGTTCGACGAAACGGACGTTGCCGACGCGGATGCTCACGCCCTGCTCGCCCGCTACTTTTTCTATCGGGTAATTCTCGAAACCGTAGATGTACTCGAACAGCGGTTGCCCACGCGGCACGTCGCTCCATCCCTGCACGTCCACCAGCGGGCTGTAGGCGTATTGACTCGACTCGGCCTGTTGTCTCTGAAGCCGCTGCAACCATCTCAAGAGCGGCTCGTCGTCGCGCGACTGAACTCTGACGGGCAGAGTGTTAACGAAGAGTCCGATCATGGACTCGATGCCGTTGAGCGATTCGGGACGACCCGACACGACCGTTCCGAAGACCACATCGGGCGACTCGCTGTAGCGGCTCAAGAGCAGCCCCCACATCCCCTGCACGAGCGTATTCATCGTCAACCCGTGACGCCGCGCGGCGGCTTGCAGGTTGGCCGTCGTCTCCGCCGCGACGTGAATTTGCGACTCGCCGTACTCGCTCTCTTGTGTCGCCGGTTTGCTGCTGCGCTCGCGCTGCGGGTTCAGGGTTGTCGGCGCGCTGAATCCTTTGAGCGCGTGCCGCCAGTAGGTTTCGGCCTCTTCGAGGCTCTGTCGCTTGAGCCAGTTGAGGTAGTCCTGATACGGGCGGGGCGTCTCAATCCGCACATCCCGCCGCGCGCGAAACGCCTCGTAATACGCGAAGACTTCTTTCAGGAGCAACGCGATAGACCAACCATCGAGCAGGATGTGGTGATAGCTCCAGACGAACTCGTGCTCGTCCGACTTCTTCCGCGCCAGCAAACATCTCGTGAGCGGCGGCCTCGACAACTTGAAACCGCGCTCGCGGTCGTCCCTGATGTAAGTTTCCAAACGCGCGGCCTGCTCGCCGGTCGAGAGGCCGCGCCAGTCTTGTTGCTGCCACGGCAACCGGACGTGGCGGCGGACGAATTGCAGCGGTTTCGGCTGTCCTTCCCACGCGAAGCCGGTGCGCAAAATCGGATGCCGCTCAACGACACGCTGCCACGCCTTCTCCAACGCGGAGGCGTCGAGTTCACCCGCGAGCGTGCAAGTCAACTGCTGGAAATAGACTCCCGACTGCGGGGCGTAGATCGTGTGAAAGAGCATCCCCTTCTGCAAGGGCGTCAGCGGGTAGATAGCTTCTATATTTTG